>CAMGET010000024.1 GCA_946055175.1 uncultured Roseburia sp. | reverse complement strand
TACCGTAGACTATGGCGAGGTAAAAAATGGAAGACGTGATGAAAGCGTGATTTTCTCCATGCAGACGTTCGTAGTAAAATTAGCTTCCGGCGTATCTGCATTTATTGCTTCTATCTGTCTGACCATTTGTAACTTAAGCAATGATACTTCAGATGTGGTAGTTGAGGTGTCTAAGGAAGCTAATGTGATGGGACTGCGTTTTGCAATGTCTGCATTGCCAGTCATTGGGCTGATTGCAGCACTCATCCTGTTTGCAAAGAAATACATTTTAACGGATGCAAAATTAGAAGAAATTGCAAAGATGAAAAAGAAATAAAGAAATTAAAAGCAATTGTCTTTTCGGCAATTGCTTTTTTTATGGTAGAGTGTTATTATTTTAACAAACAGCCGACAGGGCAGGTGCGTCCGGCCGACCAAATAAAAATGAAACAAAGAATAATGAGAGGAAAAGAAAATGAGCAAGAGTTTTGATGAAATCATCTCAAAGGTGAAAGAGTGCGAAATGAAAACAGTTGCTGTTTCAGTTGCACAGGACGATGCAGTACTTGAGGCAGTGCGCGAAGCGAAGGAAAAAGGAATTGCCAATGCAATCTTAGTTGGTGACGAAGCAAAAATCAGAGAAATTGCAGCTAGTATCGACATGGACTTGACCGGTTATGAGATTATTGACGAGCCGGATATGATTGCAGCTTCCCTTAAAGCAGTAAAGCTTGCACATGATGGAAAAGCTGATATGTATATGAAGGGCTTAATTGATTCAAAGAACTTCTTAAAGAGTGTGTTAGATAAAGAGGTAGGACTTCGCACCGGTGGCCCGTTATCCCATGTGGCAGTATTCGATGTTCCTGGTGTAGAACAGCTTCTGTTTTTAACAGACGTTGCATTTATGACTTATCCTACACTTGAGGATAAGGTCAGCATCATCAATAATACCGTTCCGGTATGTAATGCCTGCGGTATCGATATGCCTAAGGTTGCACCGCTTGCAGCAGTCGAGGTAATTAATCCAAAGATGCCTGTAACATTAGAAGCGGCAGAGCTTACAAAGATGAATGAAGAAGGAAAAATTACGGGTTGTATCGTCGACGGCCCGCTTTCTCTTGACCTCGCTATTGACCCGAAGGCGGCAAAACATAAAGGTGCAACAGACCGTAAAATCCAGGGTGATGCAGATGTCTTATTATTCCCGGATATCCATGCGGGAAACCTTGTTTATAAAGTCATGGTACGTGTGGAAGGTGCCAAAAACGGCTGTATCTTAACCGGAACCAAGGTTCCTTGTATTTTAACCAGCCGTTCTGATACATTTGAAACAAAAGTAAACTCCATTGCACTTGCAGCAGTGGTTGCGGAAGAAATGAAGAAAAATAACTAATATAGGAGGATGTTGCGATGTCTATCAAAAGCTTGATTATTAATCCGGGTTCTACCTCCACCAAAATCGGTGTATTTGAGGATGAGACACTTTTATTTGAAGAAACCTTAAGACATTCCACTGAGGAAATCAGTCGCTACGCATCTATCGTAGACCAGAAGGACTTTCGTAAAGAGATTATTACAAACCTTTTAAAGGAGAAGAATTTTGATATTCATTCCTTGAACATGGTTGTTGGCCGCGGTGGTATGTTAAAACCGATTCCGGGTGGTACCTACGCAGTGACAGATGACCTGTTAGAGGATTTAAAGATTGGTAAGCAGGGACAGCATGCTTCCAACTTAGGCGGCATTCTTGCGAGAGAAATCGGAGATGAAATTGGTGTTCCTTCTTATATTGTTGATCCGGTTGTAGTAGATGAGTTAATTCCGATTGCAAGATATTCCGGTGTGCCGGAGCTTCCAAGAACCAGTGTCTTCCATGCATTGAATCAGAAAGCAGTTGCAAAGCGTTATGCAAAAGAGGTTGGCAGACCTTATGATGAATTAAATTTAGTAGTGGTACATATGGGGGGCGGTGTTTCCGTCGGTGCACATGAAAAGGGCAGAGTCATCGACGTATTCAACGCTTTAGACGGTGATGGCGCATTCTCTCCGGAGCGGGCAGGTGCGGTTCCGTCCGGTGCATTGATTAAGATGTGCTTCTCCGGAAAATATACAGAAAAAGAAGTATACAGCAAAATCGTTGGTAAGGGTGGCTTTAATGCATACCTCGGAACAAATGATATGCGAGAAGTACAAAAAATGGCTTCAGAGGGAAGTGAAAAAGCACAGGAATTATTTGATGCGTTCATTTTCCAGGTGTGCAAAGATATCGGTTCCATGGCCTGTGTATTAAATGGTAAAATCGACCAGATTATTCTTACAGGCGGTATTGCTTATGGGGACGCGGTTATCAAAGCAATTAAGGAAAAAACAGAATGGATTGCTCCGATTACAGTATATCCGGGTGAAGATGAACTCCTTGCACTGGTGCAGGGCGGCCTTCGTGTATTAAATGGGGAAGAAAAAGCGATGGTATACTAATAGATATAATGGGGAGATAGAATATGTTAGAGAAAATGTTTAAACTTAAGGAAAACAACACTACCGTAAAAACAGAAGTCATTGGGGGCATCACTACTTTCATGACAATGGCTTATATTTTAGCGGTAAATCCAAGTATTTTGTCAGCATCCGGTATGGATAAGAATGCGATTCTTATGGCAACTGCAATTGCTTCCTTTATCGGAACTATGATTATGGCATTATATGCAAATTATCCATTCGCATTAGCTCCGGGTCTTGGCCTCAATGCTTACTTTGCATACACTGTTTGCGGACAGATGGGATACTCATGGCAGTTTGCATTATTGGCAGTATTTGTAGAAGGTTTAATCTTCATTGTATTATCCTTAACAAATGTACGTGAAGCAATCTTTAATGCCATTCCGCTTCAGTTAAAGAAGGGTGTATCTGTTGGTATCGGTATGTTCGTTGCATTTATTGGTTTACAGAATGCAAAATTGGTCGTAAACAGTGATGCAACACTTGTTACAATCGTTAACTTTAAAGAAAACTTTAACACGGTAGGCATTACCGCACTTCTTGCAGTGTTTGGCTTATTATTAATTGCAATCTTAAGCGAGAAGAAAGTAAAAGGTGCAATCTTAATCGGTATTTTAATAACATGGTTTGCTGGTATGATTTGCCAGTTGACAGGTTTATATGTAGTAGATGTGAATGCAGGCTTCTATTCTTTATTCCCATCATGGTCAAGCTTTAACTTAGGTGCAATTGGACAGACTTTTGGACAGTGCTTCAAGACAGATTTTAGCGCTGTACGTATTTCTGATTTTATTATCATTATCTTTGCATTCTTATTTGTAGATATGTTTGATACATTAGGAACCGTAATCGGCGTAGCAAACAAAGCAAACATGTTAGACAAAGAAGGCAAGCTTCCACGTATCAAACAGGTACTTTTTGCAGACGCTGTTGCAACTAGCGCAGGTGCTGTACTTGGTACTTCTACAACCACAACATTCGTAGAAAGCTCAGCCGGTGTAGCAGAAGGCGCAAGAACAGGTTTAGCATCTGTAGTAACAGGTTTCTTATTCCTGGTTTCTATTTTCCTTGCACCAATTTTCTGTACGATTCCAAGCTTTGCAACAGCTCCGGCTTTAATCTATGTTGGATTCTTAATGATTTCAGCAGTTGTAGAGATTCGCTTTGATGATATTACAGAATCTGTTCCGGCATACCTTTGCTTAGTTACAATGCCATTAACATATAGCATTTCAGAAGGTATTGCAGTAGGTGTTATTTCTTATGTTGTAATCAATCTTGTGACGGGTAAGGCAAAGAAGGTTACACCACTTATGTATGTACTTGCAGTATTATTTATTTTGAAATATTTCTTCTTATAAGAAAAGTAAAAAAGAACATAGAAAAAGATGCCGGATTGAGGCATCTTTTTTCTATGCATAAAATTAGGATAAAAACAGTTTTGTCTGTTCAAAAGTATTAATGACCTTATCACACCAATCATCAAATTCCGAATCTAAGACCTGGCACTCCTTGTGGCTTAAAATATAAGCAATGGTCTGGCGGATTCCCTGATCAAATCTTGTGGTGGCGGTAAAACCGGGTACGGCTCGTTTTAGCTTTGCGTTGTCAAAGATAACCGAATTGGCTTTATCTCCTAATAAACTTCCCTTAAAATCATATTGTTTTGCCGTCGCAAGAAGAACAGATGGTACATGGCAAGCATGAAGTTCTACGTCCAATGCGTCTGCGATAGACTGATAAATCTGATTCCAGGTGAGTGTTTCATCCGAGGTAATCTGGAAGGCTTCACCGATGGCATGAATGTTCCCCATCAGACCAATGAATCCTTTTGCAAAATCCGTATTATGGGTCATGGTCCAAAGCGAGGTTCCGTCGCCGTGAATAATCACCGGTTTTCCTTCAAGCATGCGTTTGATTACCTGATAGCTTCCTTTGCTACCATGGACACCAAGAGGAACCTTACGCTCATCATAGGTGTGGCTCGGACGGATAATCGTGATTGGGAAACCAGTTTCACGATACATTTTCATTAAAAATTCTTCACAAGCGATCTTATCACGGGAATACTGCCAGTATGGATTAGCAAGCGGTGTGCTCTCCGTGATGATGTGGCTTGCCAGTGGTTTCTGATAGGCAGAGGCAGAAGAAATATACATGTATTGCTTCGTTTTATCTTTAAACAGTCGGTAGTCGCGTTCTACCTGCTCGACCTTAAACGCAATAAAGTCACAGACCACATCAAACGTCAAATTTTTTAGTTTCTCATAACAATCAGATTCATCCGTAATATCTGCTGTAATGGTATGAACAGTTTCCGGTAATTCAGCAGTACGATTGCCGCGATTTAGTAAAAATAATTCGTAATTAGAATCGGAAGCCAACTGCCTTGTAATGGCCATGCTGATGGTTCCGGTTCCTCCAATCAATAATACTTTCATAGTAAAAACCCCCTTTTTTCTTTTACTATAACATATGGAAGCGGAATGGAAAATAAGGATAAAATTTTGCTGTTTGATTTTCAAGGTATAAAATTCCACCATTAACAGATACTAGAATTACAAATAAATATTTAAAAATGGAGGAAAAAGACTTGAAAGCTACAGGAATCGTTCGAAGAATAGATGACCTTGGAAGAATTGTGATACCGAAAGAAATCCGCAGGACGTTAAGAATTAGAGAAGGTGACCCGCTAGAAATTTTTACGGACCGGGAAGGGGAGATTATCTTGAAAAAATATTCCCCTATCGGTGAGCTTTCACAGTTCGCAGGAGAATATGCAGAGAGCCTTTCCCAGACAACAGGATATCTTGTGATTATCACCGATTGTGATCATGTGGTATCAGTATCGGGAGCCGGAAGAAAGGATTTTGAGGGAAAGCCAATCAGCAAGCAGTTAGAAGAGGCAATTAGTGCAAGAAAAAGCTTTATGGCAGGAAAAGAGGAAAAGGACTTTATAAAAATTACACTGGATGATGCCGGGGACTTCGGACAGCAGGCAGTCAGTACGATTATCTGTGAGGGTGATGCAATCGGAGCAGTGATTCTTTACTCCCGCGATGATAAAGGAAGGATGGGGGACTCGGAAGCAAAACTTGCAGCGGCGGCAGCAGGATTTTTAGGAAAACAGATGGAACAATAAAAGAGTGAAAGGAACGGAGCTGATTATATACAAATATTGGCTCCGTTTTTATTCAAAAAGAGTATTTGTAAATAGAGATGCCCTATGTTATAATAGAACATATATTCGAATACAAGGCGGGATTGGATGAAGTTTATACATATATCGGATGTGCATCTTGGTGTGGCACCGGATGCCGGAAGCGACTGGAGCGAAAAGAGAAAACATAGTATTTGGGATACCTTTGCAGAGACAGTTGCGGAAGCAGGGAGAAGACAGGTGGATTTTTTGCTGATTTCAGGCGACCTGTTTCACAGACAACCGTTAAAAAGAGAATTAAAGGAAGTGAACTATCTGTTTGGGAAAATTCCAAATGTGAAGGTACTTCTGATGGCGGGGAATCATGATTATATGCAGCCGAAATCGTATTACAGAGGATTTGAATGGGCGGAAAATGTTTCCTTTTTTGAAAAAGAAGAAGTGACAGCATTCGATTTTCCAGAGGAGAATGTGACAGTTTATGGCATGAGCTACTGGCATAGAGAATTGCCGGAAAGATTGTATGACCAGATCCGGATAGCGGACCATAGCAGAATCAATATTTTACTTGCGCATGGTAAAGATGAGCGGCACATCCCGTTTTCATCCAAAGAATTAGTAGGACGTGGATTCGATTATGTGGCAGCCGGTCACATTCATAAGGGTGGTCAACTGGTGGAGAAAAAGGCAGTCATGGCAGGGGCACTGGAACCTACCGACTGCAATGATACCGGAGCGCATGGATATTGGATGGGTGAAATCCAAAAAAATGGAAGAAATGTGGAAACGGAACTTTATTTTTGCCCGATAAAAAAATGTGAGTACCGGCATGAAACGGTGGCGGTTTCTTCTGCGACTACACAATACGAGTTGGAAAATGAAATCCGAAAGCTGGTAGCAAGTGGTGAAAATTATATGCTATACCGTATTTTTTTAGAAGGCTATGTGGATCCGGATTACGCATATGATATGGAACGACTGACAGCCATTCCACAGATTGTGGATGTAACAGAGCATTTGAAGCCGGACTATGATTTTGACAAAATCTTAAGTGAACAGCCGGATTCTCTGCTTGGCAGATACATTACCAGAATGCAGAAACTGCCACAGAATCGGACATCAAAGAAAGCACTGGAATATGGGGTGAATGCCCTGTTGGGACATCGTATATGCAAATAAAAGAAGCAAAAATATTTAACTTTGGAAAATTACAGAATAGAAATTTTACCTTTAAAGACGGAATCAATGTTATCTTCGGCGAAAATGAACATGGGAAGACGACCTTGCATGCATTCCTGACAGGGATGCTTTTTGGCATGGAAAAGACCAGAGGCAGAGCAGGAAAAGAAGATGGCTATCAGCGTTACGAACCATGGCATGCGCCATCCTACTATAGTGGGGCACTACGATTTACTGTTGGCGGTCAGCCCTTTTATCTGGAACGGAATTTTTATTCAAAAGAAAAAAGCGAATATCTTAGAAATGAGGCGGATGGGGAAGAGCTTAATGTTGCCTATGGCGATTTGGATATGTTACTTGGCGGTATAGGACGGGAAGAATTTGGTAATACTTATGATATTCCACAGTCAGGAGCCATGACAGGGCATGCAATGTCTGAGCTTTTAGCGAATTATCTTGCGGAAGCAGAGGCTGGAAGTGATGGAAAAATCCATGTGCTGGAAGCAGGAAAGAATCTGCTTGCCAGAAAAAAAGAATTACTGGCGGAGGAAAAACTTGGGCAGGAAGAGAAAGCAGAGAAAATTGCAAGGCGTAAAGTGGAAGCAGATATCATAAAAGAAAATGTGTCTGAATTACGTGCACAGATACGGAAATTTGAGGAAGAGCAGCAGGAACTGGCGAAAAGGTTAACGGACAGGCGGGAAAAAAGGAAGCAAAGATTTAAAACAGGGATTGCCGGAACCATTCTGATGGGAATTGTGTTAGCAGTATGCATGGTGCTTTATCTCTCAAATCAAGGAAGAAGCCAAGTATTGTATGTAAGTATAGGAGCAGGAATTCTTTTGACGGGCGCGATGTTTTTGACAGTCGTATCCGCAGGAAAGGAAAAAGACGAAGCTCTTTCGCATGCACAGGCAATGCTTGGTCAGATGAAGGAACGATTACAGGAAAGTGAGAACGAACTGGTTAATATAAAAGAAGAACTGGAAGAATTGGAGCTGCCTTCTGCGTCGGAAGAAGAACGAAGACAAGATATCGAAGCACTGGAGCTGGCGCGGATGGAACTGGAAAGACTTTCGGAAGAGTATTATCTGGAAGTGGCAGACAACTTAAATGCAGAGATTTCAAAGTGGGTTTCGCTCTTGACGAACGGCACCTATGATAGCGCCAGACTGGGAAAAGACGGCAGACTGTGGATTGTGGCAGACAATCGTGAGATGGAACCGGAGGCATTAAGCAGAGGCACTTTAGAACAGATTTATCTGGCATTGCGTCTGGCTGTTGGCAGCGTCGTTATGCAGGAAGAGGATATGCCAATCTTTTTGGATGAAGCCTTTGCAATGTACGATGATACCCGGTTAGCGGAGACACTAAAAGCGTTGTCAAAAACGGGAAAACAGATTTTTATTTTTACCTGCCAGAAACGTGAGTGCGGGCTATTAGAACAGGGACAGATACCATATCATTTGACTCGAATGTGAAAGGAGGAGCTATGGCGAGGCGGAAAAAGAGACATCTTTTACTGAAATTTTTTGGATTGCTGACGGTGTTACTGCTGCTTACCGTAACCGTCATAGCGTCCTTTTTATACTGGCGTTATGGAGATACCTTGCGTGCAATGCAAAAGCAGGCAAAGGTGTATGTGAATACTTCCGATGAGAACACCTTTAAACTGAGTCAGACGAGCGTGATATACGCAGCAGATGGTACGGTTATTTCCAGGTTGAAGGGAGACAGGGACACCACTTACGTAGAGTCTGAAGATATACCGTTGGCAGTGAAATCTGCAATTGTCAGCATTGAGGACAAAAAGTTCTACCGCCACGATGGAGTTGATTATCTTGCCTTGCTTCGAGCAGCAAAGGAGGTACTGGAAACGGGAGAATTCTCTCAGGGAGGCAGTACCATTACCATGCAGCTGGCACGAAATACGTTTCTGACACAGGATAAAAACTGGCGAAGAAAGGTGCAGGAGATTTTCATTGCATGGGAACTGGAGAAGAAATATGAGAAGGAAGAACTCTTAGAATTTTATATTAATAATATCTATTTTGGAAATGGTTATTATGGAATCGGGGCGGCGAGCCGCGGTTATTTTAATAAACCTGTAGACAGACTCAGCCTGTCTCAGATTGCATTCCTTTGTGCAATTCCGAATAACCCGACGATTTATGATCCGCTGACCTGCATAGATAATACAATGGCAAGACGGAACCGCATTTTAAAAAATATGTTGAATGATGGAAAAATCTCAGAGTTAGACTATGCCAGAGCGATTGTCGAAGATATTACAATTGAGCGTCCGGCAGCCGTAGCAAAAAGTGATTCCATTGAGACTTTTGCATATTATTGTGCCACAAGGGCATTGATGAGGCAGGAAGGATTTGTATTTCAATATGTTTTTGTAAGTGATTATGAAGAGGAAAAATATAATGCAGCTTATGAGGAACTTTATAATGAGTGCCAAAAACGACTTCATACGCAAGGATACCGGATTTATACTTCTTTAAACTTAAATTTGCAGGAAGAACTACAGGCTGCAGTGGATGAAACATTAAAGGACGATACGGATGTAAATGAAGAAGGAGTATACAAGCTGCAGGCATCCGCGGTCTGCGTAAACAACGATACCGGGTATGTGGAAGCAATTGTGGGAGGAAGAAGTCAGGAGTTTTCTTTTTATACCTTAAATCGCGCTTATCAGAGTTTCCGACAGCCGGGAAGTGCGATAAAGCCTTTGATTGTATATACTCCTATGCTGGAACGGGGATATACGGCAGAAACACCGGTAGTGGATGAGGAAATCGAAAACGGACCGAAGAATGCAAACGGTACGTATCTGGGCGAAATTACGATTCAGACTGCTGTAGAAAATTCGGTAAATGTGATTGCATGGAAGCTTTTTGAAGAACTGACACCACAGGTGGGACTTTCTTATCTGAAAAAAATGAATTTTTCACGTCTGGATGAAAATGATGATCGACTGACCACAGCCCTTGGAGGAATGACAAAATGTATCTCAAGTCTTGAAATGACAGCTGCTTTAGCTACAATTGCAAATAATGGCGTAT
>CAMGET010000023.1 GCA_946055175.1 uncultured Roseburia sp. | reverse complement strand
AGCTGAAGTGCCTGCTCTCCATCATAGGCTTTTATAACAGAATAGCCTTCCTGCTGTAAATAAATCTCTATCGCCTCAACTATTTCCTTATCATCATCACATACTAAAATTGTCTGCATAAAATGCCCCCTTTCGCTTACTCTAATGCAATTGTAACAATAAAAAATGTATTTTTTCCGTAGCGAAATCTTAAATTTTATTTAATAATTTTCCCAAATAGCGATTTTTTTCCAGACTTTATCCCGTTTTTCCCGTCTTCTCTACTATCTTCTCTTTCTTTCCATTTAAAGTACTCGGAATCCAAGTTAATATTAACCTCCGCCGTCACCTTCTCTGTTTTTTCTTCCGGAATCTCTTCTTCCTCTTCAAAGCTTAAGCCATGCTCCCTAAAATAGGTCTCATTAATCCGGATTTCCGGCTTTGGAGCCGCCGTAACAGGTGCCGGCATTTCATCTTTTTCCTCTGCATGCTGTCTGTCAAGTTTTTTATTCCGCTCTTCCATAATCTGCATATATTTATCTGTATCGCGCAGACTTTGTAGCGTTCCTCTCAGTTCAGACTGGTTATGTTGCACATGCAGCCTTTCCTGCTGCAGTTTCTCGTCCATTTTCTCATAAATCTCTTTCACAGATGCTGTTGCATCCTGCATAATATACTGCACACGTTTTAACGCTTCATCTGCATACAGCACGGAAGCCGCATACACATCCTCCGCTTTTTTATTTGCATCCAAAACAATTTCCTCGCTACGCTTTTTCAAATCGCGCTCTGCCTGTTCTCTGCTACTTTTTGTAAGCTCATGCTCATCCATGACCTCATAAATGCCCTGACTTAAATCCTGAAGTGAATCTATCAATTTTTTCTTATCCACAATCACAAGATTTTTTTCTTTATCATACACTTCACATTGAGACATAAGTACATGTATCTCTCTTAATGCTTTTTCTACGTGATCCTGTGCTCCCATACTCTTAAACCTCAATTACTGCTTTTTATGTATCATAAACTTAATCAGATTCTTAATCAATAAAAGAATGCCAACAAAAATCGCTATCAGGACAATTGCAGCCCCGATTATCATTACTGCATATTTATTTGGATTTTTAATCAATTCGATAACACTCTTACTATCCTCTGCCACTTTTCTTTCCTGTTTTCCTTCCTCATAAGAAGAAGGAACATTCGGGGTACCGTCTCCATCTGTGTCTTCAAAGCTTCCCATATACTGCACAATGGCTGTCCATGCCTTCAGTTCTTCCCCGTCGACATAAATAATAGCATCCGCAAGGCTCTCAATCGGTGTGCCGTCCGAATTTTTTAATTCCAATGACAAAAGACCATATGACAGGCTTGTTACTCCGTCAAGCATCTGACCACTGTACATATCAGACACAACACGATAAAGCTTATCATCAATAATTTCTTCCCGGTTACCTTCTTTATCAATCAGATAGCAATCCGTCACCTTATTCAAAATCATTCGGTTTGGATTAAATGTAAAGCCAAGTCCTGCATTATATAGTCTTGCTGTTGTCATAAAATCAGAAACAGTTGCGTCCACCTCTGCCAAAAGCTTCAATTCTGCCCCCGTCAAATAAGCACTAATCAACGGATAGCCGGGCACACCATCCTCTCCGATTCCCAAAGAAAATGAATTAAAAATGTCTCCTACTGTAATATCCCCTAAAGGATAACTGTCCCTAATGGTTCCGCTTGGTGCAATGGCTACTGCAACCTCATCTCCGTTAAAATCTGCTGCATGTTCTACTGCATATTTGTAAGAATCCGCAATGATATTTCCTAGGTTATAGTCTTCGTGATACATTATCAAATCACTTACTGAACTAAATACCACATCATTTTGTGCAATCACCTGATCTGCTGTGTATCCCCATTTGCTCAGGTAATCCGTATCAACACTCTTTTTCAGCTCTTCTATCCGGGCTTTCGTTTCTTTATTTTCAGGGATATCCGGCGATACTTCTAACAGTTCATATTCTACCATCTCCCAGATTCCGTCACCCGTCATCTCCATGCGAAGAGAACCGATTCGTTTTCCGTATTCTCCACATGAAACGACATAGGTATTTCCATGAACAATCGGCTCTTCAAGTTTCGAATGCGTATGTCCGCTAATAATAACATCAATTTCCGGAACCGCTTTTGCTAAAATTTCATCCTCTGAATCTTTCTCTTTTGGCCACGTTCCGCTATGGGAAACACAGGCAATCAGATCCACTTCTTCTTTTTCCAGAATCTCATCAACGGTCGCTTTTGCCGCTTCTACCGGATCTTTAAATAAAAGATCACAGGTCGGTGCACATACCAAAGAATCTTTGCCAAAAACACCGAATACAGCAACCCTGACGTCACCTTTTTGCAGCACCACATAATCCTGTACCGGATAGGTATCAAAAGCTTCCTTCAATCTCTGCTGATTTTCTGTCAGCCCTGCTGCTTCCATCGTCTCCCAGTCTACATTACATAAAACCATAGCCGGCGCTGCACCACCGTTTGCGGCAGCAGTTTCCAGCATATTGGAAAGACCTTTTCCCCGATAGTCAAACTCATGATTTCCAAGCGTTGTCACATCACAACCAATATTTCCAAGCATTCTAAGTTCTGCCGCTTCGGTCTCGTAAACGGTCTGAATCAAAGTTCCCATGGAAAAATCTCCGGCATCCAAAATCAGGGTATCCGGATTCTTTGCTTTTTGCTCATCAATTAACGTCTTCATCTGAGGCATTCCGCCCACCACAACCGTCTCGCCGTTTTCTACGGTAGTAAAACTTTCCAAATGGGAATGAATATCATGCGTGAACATGATATCGATTGCTTTCTTTTCTTCCGTTTCTGCATTTACTGCAGTCTGTGGCATAAGCGGCAATAACAGCATCACCGCTAATGCAAACGCAACTACTCTGGTTTTCTTTTTCATCATTTCCGTCCCTATTTTTTCTATTTTTGTAATTCTTTCCAATATGTATTGCTCTTAGATTTCTATCAGCTCATACTGATCAGTTCCTACTCCGATTTTTACTGCATGTGCCACGCAGGTTCTCCAGTTTGTATCCGGATGTGTCATGTGGAAATGGTCGTGGTGCTCTGCCTCTTCTTTATGCGCCATGCAATTTTCATGAAGCACACTATGGTTTTGTAATATTGGCTGCCTGTTCGCCAAATCCGCACATGCCATATCTAGTGCCACCGGGTCAAAAGATGCCAGCATGCCAACATTTGGAATAATCGGCACGTCGTTTTCAGAATGGCAGTCACAGTTTGGTGACACATCACAAATCAGAGAAATATGAAAACAAGGTCTTCCATCACATACTGCCTTCGTATATTCTGCAATTTTACAATTTAAAACATCATTGGAATTATCCTGTGTCGGATGCACAGCATCTTTCGGACAGGCACCGATACATCTTCCGCAGCCTACACATTTCTTTAAATCAATCGTTGCTTTTCCATCTGTAATGACCGGTGCATCATGCGCACAAATTTTGATGCAGGCACCGCAGCCCACGCACCGCGCCTGATTTACTGCCGGTTTTCCCTGATTATGCATCTCCATTTTTCCTGCACGGGAGCCACAGCCCATACCGATATTCTTTAATGCTCCGCCAAATCCGGTGGCTTCATGCCCTTTAAAATGCGTAAGGGAAATAAAAATATCTGCATCCATGACAGCCTGACCGATTTTTGCTTCCTTTACATATTCTCCGTTTACCGGAACCAGTGCCTCATCCGTTCCCTTTAGACCATCTCCGATAATAACGTGACAGCCTGTAGAAAATGGTGAAAATCCGTTTGCATAAGCAGTATCCAAATGGTCCAGTGCATTTTTTCTGCTTCCGACATAAAGTGTATTGCAGTCTGTCAAAAATGGTTTCCCGCCCAGCTCTTTTACAACATCCGCCACAACTTTTGCGTAATTCGGACGCAGGAAAGCAAGGTTCCCGTATTCGCCGAAATGTATCTTTATCGCTGCATATTTATCTTCAAAATCAATATCCCTGATACCCGCTGTCAATATCAGTCTGCGTAGCTTCTGCATCAGGTTTTCTCTTCCTGTTGTTCGGAAGTCGGTATAATATACTTTCGCTTTTTCCATGGTATCCGTCTCCTTTTCGCCCAAAGATATACCTTATTTTACCCCGATGCCTTCCTATCTGTAAAGCGCTATTTTTTATCAGAATACACGATTTTCCCGTTTATAATTGTATACAGAATTCTTGTATCTACCGCAAACGGATTTCCCTTTAAAATCACAAAATCTGCATCCTTTCCCTCCTCAATACTGCCTACACGCCCTTCAATTCCGATATGCTTTGCGGCATTCATTGTGACTGCCTGCAATGCGGTAAATGCATCCAGTCCTTCGTGAATTGCCCTCCCCGCGCAAAGCGGCAGATACTTCTCTTCTATCACCGGTGAATCCGTTATGATGGAAACCTGACAGCCCGCTTTTGCAAGCAATGCCGGTGTCGTAAAATCCTTATTCTTTAATTCAAATTTTGTAGCATGACCAAAGGAAGGCCCTACCGCTACGGGATACCCTTCTTTCGCCAAATCCTCTGCAATCAACGCTCCATCGGTCACATGGTCAAGTCGAAGATCAAGCCCGAATTCTCTGGCTATCCGGATTGCTGTAAAAATATCATCCGCCCGGTGTACATGGGCTTTTAGCGGCAATTCCCCTCGAATCACCGGAAGAAGTGCTTCCATTTTGGCATCATAAGCAGGAAGCCTGCTATAATCTGTCTCATCCGGATAACCGGTTGCCATCATCTTTTTCTCATAATACTTTGCTTTGTAAAGTTCTTCCCGAAGCTTCGCTGCAATGCTCATCCGGGAACAAACTCCTTTGTCCTTATAACAGTTTTTAGGGTTTTCTCCAAATGCAATTTTCATTCCTACTTTTTCTTTCACAATCATATCGTCAATCCGATGGCCGTAGGTTTTTATCGCACAAAAAGTTCCTCCTATTACATTCGAACTGCCCGGGCCTGTTGCGACGCAGGTAACGCCACCTGCTCTTGCCATCTGGAAGGTTTTATCCTGTGGATTTATTGCATCTATGGCAGAAAGCTGGGGAGTCACGGGGTCTCCCATTTCATTAAAGTCCTGTCCCGGAAACTCTACTGCATAACCATCCAAGCCAAGATGGCAGTGTGCATCCACAAATCCGGGATAAATATCGTATCCGGATGCGTCCAGAAAATCAGCGTCATTTATAGCCGGTCCTGTTATCATTTCTGCAATTTTCGCAATTTTTCCATTTTCAATCAGGATGTCCGCAACGAACGTTTCTTTCTGAACTGCATTGTGAATGTTTCCCTGCTTTATCAGCAATTTTTCCAACATATCCTTCAATTCCTTTCATTTTTTCTGTTCATTTAAATTGAGTTGTGCTATATTAGGTAGTAACTATTTTAAGGAGGAGTTTATTATGCAAGCACTTTTTGATGTCATTAATGCTGTTTGCGAAAAAATCCAGGTGATTTCTGACTTGTTCTGGGACTTCCCGACAAATCTTGACTGGTATGCAAACATCCCGATTCTGGGAAACTTTTCCCTGGCAATCATTTTACTGATTGGCTCAGGAATCTATTTTACTTGTAGTTTAAAATTTATTCAGGTTCGCAAATTTAAGGAAGGTCTTCGCATCTTAAAAAATTCCAAAGCAACCGCTATCGGTATCACACCTCTTGCAGCCTTCTTCCTATCTACTGCGATGCGTGTAGGTCCCGGTAATATCTTAGGTGTTACCGGTGCAATTTCCATTGGTGGGCCGGGAGCCCTGTTCTGGATGTGGGTATCTGCATTCTTTGGTATGGCAACAGCCTATACCGAGTCTACCCTTGCCCAGATTTTTAAAGAGAAAAAAGATAACGAATATGTCGGTGGACTGGCTTTCTATGGCAAGCGTCTGTTGAAAGGTTCTGTTGTCGCCGGTATAGTTCTTTCTATTATTTACATTATTTACGCATTATTATGCTTCCCGGCACAGGGATTTAATACCATTTCTGCAGTAGGACAAATTGCAGAAACACTTACAGGAAAAACCATTCCTACCAATTCTTCCCTGTATTGGATTTCCTTCGTTGTCCTGATTGCAATTGCAATTGCAGTATCCTTCGGCGGAATTAAGAAATTAACAAAGTTAACAGACCTTCTGGTTCCTGTTATGGCAGTGATTTATGTTGCAACGGTTGTGGTTCTTATCGTTGTAAACTTTGACCGCATCCCTTGGTTCTTCTATGCAGTCTTTACAGAAGCATTTAAACCGGAAGCTGTGTTTGGCGGAGCCTTTGGTATTGCCTTGGTTCAGGGTGTAAAACGTGGCTTAATGTCAAACGAAGCCGGCCAGGGTACCATGACCATGGCAGCCGCAGCTGCAGATTCTAAGCATCCATGTACACAGGGTTGTGTGCAGTCCATTGGTGTCTTCTTAGATACGATGGTAATCTGTACTTTAACCGGATTTGTGGTTATCATGGGACGTGTATGGCAGACCGATGCAGCCAATGCATGGTTTGACTTAGGCAAGCTTCCAAAATACCTTGCCTCCGCAACCGAGCTTGCACCGGGCACTGCGTTTAATACGATTGTTTCTCTTTTGATTTCTCTTTGCTTTGGACTGTTTGCCTTTACCTGTCTGTTAGGCTTCATCTCCTTTGCAGAAATCTGCGCAAACCGTATTTCAACCAACAAAGCCTTCATTAACTTTATCCGGGTACTCTGCCTCGTGGTTATTTCCTTTGGTGTCTTAACCAGCATCGCAGGTATGGATTTAAGCGCATTGTGGAATCTGTCCGATTTTGCAAATATTCTGATTGCTTACTGCAATATACCGCTTCTCTACCTCGGCTTTAAATATGTGAAAAGAGCCACCGCTCATTTTGATAAGAACGATGGCACACCTTTTACTTCTGAGGTAGCAGGAACCTCCGTTCCTGTTTGGGACGAAAAAACAGAGAACTCATAACATGTTCCACTAAACACATTTACATAGGAAACAGGTGCCTCCCTTACGGGGCACCTGTTTTCTTATCGTTTTTTATTCTATTGTATCAATCACCTTTTTGTATAACGCACATTCCTCCAATGCGTTTTGGAATAAACTCACGTCCTCCTCCAATGCCAATCCCTTAATATCCATATATTCATCCCATTCACATACATAGACGTACAAAGTAGAAATATCGCTATCACCAATTGCATACACATCCGGAGAATCCATGCTGCCTGACTCCAGTTTATGCCCCTTAGCATCCAGTATAACAGAATAAATTACAAGTCCTTCCTCCTCTTTCGTATTAATCGGATTTAGGGTTACTTCCACCGGTGAAATCTGAACAGATTTCATTCCTACTCCGGCTTTTCCTATTTCATTATCAGCGCAATAAACGCTTCCGCATCGCCCTTTTGTGCTTTTTTTACTAATCGTTCCATGTTTCCTCCATCTGCTGTTATCCGGATAACTTTTCTTGCTTACATTTATTAGATAAAAAATAGAGATTTTTCGTTGCATGAAAAAAGTGCTTTGAAAACAACTCCAAAGCACTCCTTTGTCTTTTATTTTTCTCCCACAACCTCATCATAAAATTTCTTCTGTGTCTCATTCCAACTCTGATATTCTGCATCGTTTCTTTTATCTGTAAAAATGCCCATTTCATTTAGATACTTACCCAGGTATGCGGTAGTCTTTTTTGCCCCATCGTAGTTTAGATGGTCGCCACCATCAAAGGAATCCTTTGACCAGTCAATCGGGACTTCCTCAGTCATGTAATTCATATCAAAATAAGTAAGGTTCTCTTCCTGTGCAAATTTTACTATCCCATTATGGTACTCCGGCCGCCAGGTTGCTGCACTCGGTGCGCTAAATAAGATTAATTCCACATCCCGTTCCTCGCAGAATGCTTTGATATCCAATAGCGTTTTTTTGCAATCTGAAAGCATATCAGCAGCTTCATCGGTCACATTGATATATTCTTTCGGTTCCACTGCTTCAATCGCCGGGCTGTAATAATATCCCTTATTGATTTCCTGATGCGTGTATTCTACATATAAAGTGGCATCCGGCTTTCCTGCCGCGAGAAAATCCTTCCACCTGTCATGATAGCGAAATACCGGAAGCAGTCGTTCCCATGTGGTTTTATAATTTTCCTGATACATAAAGTTGCTGTACGCCGGTGTCATTTCTAACATCACTACCTTCGGGGACTGCGTTTCAAATGCCTTATGCAAAAATTCCTTCGAATAATAGAGCTTTTGTAAAGAGGTTCCGCAGACATAGGACGTAATCCCATAATCCCGCCAAATTTGATTTGGAATCACAGAGCAGTAAGTGACACTGTCGCCAATAAACAGGACATCAATCGAATTCTCAGGTTCTCCTAAGATTCCGTTTGCCGCCACGTCCTCCATTCCGGCTGCTTCCGTATTATTTTTGGGCTGAAACACCCTTGATACAAAAACCAGTAAGCCCAGTAATACAAAGAGAAATACCATGTTTATTATGCCTTGCTTTAATTTATCTTTCATAAACAGTTCTCTCCTTTTAGAAATTCGCATAAATTGGGTCCACCGGTATATATCCCAGTCCATATGCGCCAAAAATAACAATAAACAAAATCAAAGCATACATCACTGCCCAACGAATCGCCACATTGTGCTTTGCAAGGGATTCCCGAATCTCTATGCCACGTTCCTTCATGACACTTGTGACAAACACAAACAGGATTGCCACACAGGCGATGCCAATATCATATCCATCGAGTCCCAATACTTCCATTGTTTCTATATGAAACCCGGCAAGCGAAAATTCTGTCAGCATTTTTTTGACCATAATTAGACCTGATTTCAAACCATGTCCGCGGAAAAAGATTTCACCAATTACAACTAAGATACTTGTCCGAAGTATCTGAAGCGCCTGATACCACCACCCGCTCGAATTGATGCGGAAAACCTTCTTCATTTGTTTTACAATTGGCTCAATAATGTTCCCTGTCAATATTAAAACAAAATGATACATTCCAAAGAAAATATAGTTCCATGCAGCTCCGTGCCACAAACCGTTACAGAACCACACAAGAAACAGCGCTATCGCGCTTGCAACTACCAAAGCAAAATGACTGCTTACTTTTTTCTTTAATTTTGAAGTGATTTTTTTCACCGGTTTCGATAAGGTAACCGGATAAAAAATGTAATCCTTAAACCACGCACCCAACGTAATATGCCATCGCATCCAAAACTCGGAAATGGTCTTTGAAAAGAATGGTCTTGCAAAGTTTTCAGGAAGCTTCACGCCAAAAATCTGAGCCGTTCCAATCACCGCGTCCATCGTTCCTGAAAATTCCATATAGAGCTGAATCGTGTAGCACACCCCGGCAATGGCAACAATTCCGCCATCATAATTTTCAAAGTTTGTGAAAACCTCTTCAATTAATGGGTTCAGGCGGTCTGCTATTACTATTTTTTTCATCATTCCAAAAAGGATTCGCTGCAGACCAAATACCAGATTTTTATGTTCTATTTTGGAAACCTTCCAGAGAGAATCCGCAGTCTGCTCATACCGGCAAATCGGTCCTTCCACAATTTGCGGGAAAAAGCTCATAAAAAGCGCCAGTCTTAAAATATTATCATCCGCTTTTATGGTTCCCCGGTAAACATCAAATACATAGGAAACCGCCTGCATCGTAAAAAAGGAGATTCCGATTGGCATCACATATTCCGGTATCAGAATCTGCACCGGTGCTTTCAATAGAGGCAGTACTGTATTTACGTTTTCTGTAAAAAATGCAGAATATTTTAACACCAAAAGCATACCGCTATGTACAGCTGCCGCAAATGCCAGCACCAGGCGTTTCCTGTGCAGATACTCTGCTTTCACTG
>CAMGET010000022.1 GCA_946055175.1 uncultured Roseburia sp. | reverse complement strand
GCTGAAACCCGCATAAACACTGGCTTTTTTAAGCAACTCGATTTATTCAAACTCGGCAAGTTGTTGTTTTATGTTAAACTATTTTGTTTAGGTTTTGCTACGAAAATGCCGATTTTTTAATTCAATTACATATTTTATTTTGGCTTACTGATTTTCTGTTGCCAAAGTGTTGCCATGACCTATTATACCAATTATATCAAATAAAGCAATAATCTCTATCTATCAAAAAAACAGTCAGGCAAACTAGAGTCTATATTATAGCAAACATTGTTTATTGCAGTTTTCTTAATGGTGTGCACAGTACCTCATAGGCATATTTATATACTTCATTTGCTAGCTCATCTGGAGAAATATCACCATGAGCAAGGCAGCAACGAAGCAAGAACAGTAATTATTATGCCTGCAAAAATCCTACAGCGCCGAGTACTAACACTATTGCACCAAGTATTATACGGTACCAACCAAACAACTGGAAATCATGTTTCTTGACATATTCCATAAGAAAACGTACTGCAAGCAATGATACAGCAAACGAAACAAATGTACCAGTTATAAGAACTCCAATCTCAAGTGCAGTGAATGAAAAGCCAAATTTAACTACCTTAAGAAGACTGGCTCCAAACATTACAGGAATAGCAAGGAAAAATGTATATTCTGCTGCTACTGTTCTTGACACTCCGATAAGTAGTGCGCCTACAATTGTTGCTCCTGAACGTGATGTTCCTGGAAAGATTGCTGCCATAACCTGGAAAACACCTATGAGAAGCGCTGTCTTATACGTAATCTCAGACAGTGAATTTATCTTGAACGTTCTGCCCTTATGCCATCTTTCAATTATTATAAATGCTATACCAAATACAATTAATGCCAATGCCACGCATGTAGGATTGTAGAACAATGCATTAAATAAATCATCGAAAAGCAGTCCTATAACTGCTGCTGGAATTGTAGAAACAAGAATTTTGAACCACAATGCCCATATATCTTTCTTAAAATATGAAGCAATACCTGTCTGACCTTTTCTCTCCTTCTTTGTAAGTGCAAATGGCCATATCTTATTCCAAAACAAAATAACAACTGCAAGAATTGCACCAAGCTGAATAACTACATCGAACATATCAAAGAAGTTCTCGCTGACTCCTTTAAATGGGATAAGCTGCTCTACCAATATCAAATGACCTGTACTGCTGACTGGTAGCCATTCAGTTATACCTTCCACAATACCATATACTATCGCTTTTAAAATCTCTATCATAATCTCCTCCATCTATTTAAAAATATAAATGTATAATTGCGAAACTCTCTAAGTTACGCCCAATTCATATTTAAGGTTCTTGAGTTTTGCAATCAACTAAACATTACTACCACTAATTAAACTACTTCAAATCTTCATTCTTAAAATATAAAAATGTCATCATAAAACCAATTCCTGATACCAACAGAATAATCGTCATTGATAACCAAACCGGATATCCGGTACTCTCTATCCTTCCATCTAGTAACAGAACACTGGCCGTCCAAGGGTATAAAGCTCCCCATTTCTGGTTACTGAGTGCCGCACTTCCTAATACAATCACTGCTGAGACAATCATCGGGGCAACAAATCCCTTTGTTTTCTGCGCAATATATGCAAATGGTGATGTCATGATAAACATAAGGACAGTGAGAAGGAAATAATACGGTATCCATTTTATTGCAGTGATCAGGCTGTATTCTGCCATACCAAATGACACATGGCAAATACCCGAAAATAACATATTGCAAGTCCATGATACAATTGTCATAAATAAATCCCATAAAAACAAAGTACAGAATTTTCCTGCTAATATCTTGGTTCTTGATATTGGGATTGGAAGGATCGTTTTCCATGTATTTTCCGTATATTCCCTGCTGAACAGATAGGACGCAATTGCCACAGATACCATCATATTGGCTAACAACAGCATATAGAGAATACTATTCTCATAAACTGCGCTTAAGCTGATCACCTGTTCCGGATGTTGTGAATGCATCTGTAAAGTTTCAACAAACATCATAAAAGGCACCGCTACAGCCCCAAGAATACTGATTGGTATCATTTTAGAATGTCTTAATTTCAATAATTCACAATATGTTAAGTTAAGCAATGCCGCCACCTCCAATTAATTCCGAAAAATAATCTTCAAGATTCTCTTCACAACTGTTAATTCCTGTTACCAGTAGTTGATTTTCCACCAGTAATTGGTTAAAGGCTCCCACATTAAAAGCAGGTTCATAAACTTTAAGCATATGCTCTCGTATATCATAATCATAAATACCACAATGGTTTTCCAGTAATTTCGAAGCCTTTAAACTATCTGACACAGTGAATGCTACATATTTTCGCTTTCTCTTATGCAGTTCATCCATATTAACTTCCTCTACAAGCTTACCCTGATTGATTACACCAATCATATCTGCAATCTGCTCAATTTCATTTAAAACATGACTTGAAATTAAAATGGTAGTCCCTTTCGTGCGACTAAGTTCACACAAAAACTGGCGGATTTCCGATATTCCTATTGGATCAAGACCATTGATTGGTTCATCCAGTATTAATAGTTCTGGTTCATGCATAATAGCGGCAGCAATTCCAAGTCTCTGTTTCATTCCCAGCGAATAATCAGAAAAAGGTTTCTTTTTTTCCTGATCAAGTCCTACAACAGCAAGCGCATTTTTCACTTCATTCTTTGAAAGCTGTTTACGATATCTTGCCAAAATCTCCAGATTTTCCTGTCCTGTCAGATTCATATAAAACCCTGGTGTTTCTATCATAGAACCAATCCTCTGATAAGTGTCACACATTTGTTCCTGATATCCTTTACCAAACATCAAAATATTTCCTTTTGTTGGACGAACAAGCTGTAACATCATTTTCATAATTGTTGTTTTTCCTGCACCATTTCTTCCCAGTAATCCATAAATCTTCCCCTTAGGTACATGTAGATTAACTTGATTCACTACTGTCACGTCTTGATATCGCTTTGTCAGATTTTGTGTTTCCATTACATATTCCATAATTTTTTCCTTTCCTGGTCATTTTTTATAAAATCGTATTTCACAGCGACCACTGCTTTAGTATCACTGAAATCTTGCCAAAGCACAAGAAACGTATCGTCACATCACCCAAAAAGGCGTTGACACCATCCGTGTCAACGCCCATTTTCCTTAAAAATCAGCATTCCTTTCACAATTAATAATAAAAATACAACTGTTATCGCATAAGGTTCTCTCGCCATTGCCAAAAACAAAACTGCCAAGATACTAAGCAATAGCGAAATAATTGTTACCATCTTTTGCCCTTTTTCCATATTTAATTGTGTTAATAAAATTTTACCAATTCCAACAGCAATAAGTGCAATAAACATAATCCAGTAAATCAGACAAATAAATGATGATTTTTGTGTATATGCGAACAGATTTACAGAGTAAATATATCCATTAACCGGATTGGGATAAAGAGGTAAAACAATCAGCATAATGGAAAGTACATCTACAATTCCATACAACAGGTTACACATATTTTGAATTTTAGATTTATTTTCTTTTTCTGCAATAGAGATTAGTTTCTCTCCGGTTAATAACTCATCAATCGATACTGAAAAAAATCTCGATATTTCTTTTAGTGAATCAATACTGGGATATCCTCTTCCGGATTCCCATTTTGAAATTGCAGTTCTCGATACAAATAAAGCCTCGGCCAGTTCTTCCTGAGTAAGCCCTCGGCTTTTTCTTAATTCCTGAAGTTTTTCATAAAATTCCATACCATCACCTCA
The DNA here is from genome assembly GCA_946055175.1 of uncultured Roseburia sp. Taxonomy (GTDB): domain Bacteria; phylum Bacillota; class Clostridia; order Lachnospirales; family Lachnospiraceae; genus Roseburia. The sequence continues at coordinate 6,366 of CAMGET010000022.1, read as the reverse complement.
CAGTTACTTTTCTTTATTGTTTTTCTATTTCCTTCCTCTTTTGTTTTACCCTTAAGCTGATCTCAAAATAACAAAAGTATCTCTACGTCACATGTGCGACACGAACCGTATCATCGACATAAATACTGACTTTTTCTATCTACTCTCCTGATCCTGTCAACTTCCTCCGGTGTAACCATGTTCCATTATCACTCTCACCTTTTTATCCACCCATTGTCAATGTCCAAAGAACCCGACAACAATTTGTCGAACTCTTATAGTTCATTTCCCTAAGTATATCATAGTTCCAGTTATTCCGCATTTATCAATTTATAATTCGAGTCTGCCCCAAGTGTATACCCTATTCCGTTTTCTCCAATGATATGCTTCTCCATAATCTGCTCCTATCTGCCACCTCTGTCATTCCTATAATAGTGACTCTGTCTGTTGTTTTCTCGTTCCTTTACTTCCTGTTGCTTCTGCTGTAACCTTGACCTAAAGCTATCCGACTCTGCCTTATTTCCTGTCTGCTGTTCCCACTTTGCAACTGCTGACTGATAATCGCTGTATTCCGCTTTAGAGGCATGGTATACAACCAAGAACTCCTTTACATTCTTATAACCATAACCCTGCACGATACTTGATAAATACTGCTTCATGCTGGCTATCTGCGCTCTTAACTGCTCCGCCTGTTCCTGCAACTCCTTACGCTGTTTCCCTTTGAAGATACCCTTCGTTCCGGCAATCTCCTTCTCCACACTTACAAGCTGTTGTTCCCTTTGGTAAATGGCTTCATTCTGCTTCTCCAGCTTATTATAAATATCCGCAAGCCTTGGATACTTGGAAACAAGCTCGGACTTCTTCGGTATTTCCGGTATCGGTTCACTTTTCGCCATCACAGGTTCATTGACTGCCCGAACTTTCGTCTGCTCCGGCTCTGACTTTGCAAACGCTTCCGTCACCTTATCAGCCTTTTCGGAAGCTCTCTTAAACACCTTACTAATCAGAAGCTCCAAAGCATATATCGCCGTCATAATCAGGCTTTTGAACAGTGCCGGATTTCTCCCCGACTTCTGAATAGAAGCCTTTGCTTTCTGTCCGATTTCACTCTGCTTCACCTCCAAAATCTGTTTCTCCGGCACACCACTGACGAATGCCCTGTCCACCGTCTGATTCCACATGGTACGAACCCGATTATCCGCTTCTATCTGCTCTGCTTTTGGATTGTTTTTGCCAACCTTTTTCATGGGCAGATACACACCATTCTTATCAAATACTTTCAGCTTCTCCTTATCATCCCTCACATAAATATTGATAAGGTCTGTATAGGAACGTTTTACCTCATCAAGGAAACTGTCGCTCTTAAATCGGCTGTCCTTTATGGTAAAAAGATTACGCTCATATACTTCGCCCTTGGGAATAATTTTACAGCCACTCCGAAGCTGTCCAGCATCATCCATTATCTCTTTTTTGGTTCGTACATGCTTTCCGGTTTCATCATAAAACATGTTCCTTGTGGCAATCTTCAACACAGGAGCATCAAGCAGCTTCCGCTCCGAAAAGATAAGATGAATATGATAATTTGTCTTGCGTTTGTTATGGTGCAAAGCAGCGATGCACTCCACGTCATATTTTTGCTTGAAGTATTCCGTAAAAAGTTTCAGCAATTTGTCCGGTTCATAATCCACGAATCTTTCCGGCAGTGCAATAATCAGTTCCCTTGCTTCAATACACTTGCCTTCTGTTCCGCTTCTCTTAAATTCCTCCTGGTTACACTTGGCAAGTTCCGTCCAAAATTTACGGTCAGTTGTTTCATAAACTGCGTACAAATTTTCCTGCCTTGCGTGACTAGAGATATAGTTAATTCTTCCTTTTAAATTTGTCAGTTTTGACATCTGTATAAATGAATTTCTTACAATAGGCATTGCCCCCTTTCTTTGAAAACTGGTGGCGATTATGCCACTGTGAGTGGACACATAGGTGTCCGTTTACGAACTCATTGCCGTATCCGGCATGGACACAAATGCGACAGCATTTGAACGCAGATAAGCATTGTAAATGCTTATACAGCGATGCTCTTTCGCTGTACTGCGAAGCAGCTGCGTTCATGAGCAAGCAGCGTAGCGGATTGCGAATGTCAGCCCCCTGCAAGGGCGAAATACACAGAGTACAAATCGAAGATTTGTGCGATGGGTGTATTTCGCTCTCAAACGCCGAGGGCTTGTGAGAGAAGTCCGGCTCCTTCCATTTGTTCCCTTACACTGCTTTCTCCTTAACGATATTTACAGGAGCGTGCCACGCTCCCGTCATACACACCGAAGGGAAAAATCTACCATCGAAAGTCCCGATGCATTCCTACCTTTTCCAGATACTCCTGCCTTGCCTTTTCCCGTTCTTCCTCGGTTGGTGCTGTCTTATATTTTGTATATAAATCCCGCCTTACCATAGCTTCCAGTTTGTCCTCCAATCCCTTCTTAATCTCTGGCAAAACATCATCTGTTTCCACCAAGTGATACTTCAAAAGTGCGAAGAACAGTTCCTCGGAAATCTGTATGTTTTTCAATCTATCAATCCATCCTTTCCATCATCTTCCGTGACGGTTGCGTACGATTGCGACGATTATTTCTATACCGGCACCGCTATATAAAATACCGTCGCAACCGTCGCTAATCGTCACGCTCTCTGTTCTAATGTCAGTTTAATCATTCGTGAACTGTGTCCTCGTTTACTCTCGTACCGAATACCATAATCCATAAATAAACGCTCCATGCCGATGTTTAATTTTCTTGTAAGGATGTTTGGCTGCATATCCATCTCCGGCAAAAGCTGTAACAATTCCGAAGCGGTTCCGATCCACTGAGGCTGTTCCTCTGATACCACCTTTGCAATCGCTTCCAGCACCGGATCAGCAGGCTCTTTCCAAAGCTCCGTTTCTGCTTTTGTCAGCTTCCACACACACTGTTCTCTGTCAAAATCGAGAAGCAGTCGCTGGTCTTGCTGGTCACGTCCTGCCACCTCTAAAACCGCTTTATTATCCGTCCTCTTTTCCTTCTGCATGACAAATGCTCCGTCCGCAGCTCCCAGCAATCCATTTGTGCCGGAAATCATATCAAAGCTGTCAGAGGACTCCATCTTTCTTGTGTGGTGCACCACCAGCAGACAGATACCATGCTCATCACTAAAGGCTTTCAGCTTGGTTACAATCTCATAGTCACTGGCATAGCTGAATTTATCTCCACCAAGTTCCCTTACCTTCTGCAAGGTATCAATGATAATCAGCCTTGCGTCTGTATGCTCTTTTACGAACTGGTTAAGCTGTTCTTCCAATCCTTCATTTAGAGTTTTGGACTGTGTGGCAAAGTAGAAATTTTCACTGCTTTCTATACCAAACATCCTTGATAAACGCTTCTGCAATCTTGCATAATCATCCTCTAATGCCAGATACAAAACAGTGCCCTTCCGCACCGGATAATCCCACAAATCAAGCCCCATGCTTACATGGTAGCCGAGCTGTGCCATAAAGAAGGATTTCCCTACCTTTGGTGCGCCCACAAATAGATAAGTACCTGCATAGATCAGTCCGTCCACAATCGGTATCTTGGGTGGATAAGCAGTATCGTAAAGTTCTGTCATGGATACTGTCTCTAATCCATCAATCCTATCTCTTTTCTCTGCCGTAACTTCCGCACCGGAACCACGATTATTTGTGGCTTGCAGATTGCCCTTATCGGGCAAATCTGCTATACTTTCCTTGTTAGTTTTACATAGTGACTGCTTCCCATCTGCGCCAACAGATGGAACCGGAGCAGTCGCTTTTTCTTTTACACTCATTCACTCTCTCCTCTCAATCCATTCATGGTTTCCGCTATCAGTTGGATTGTGTAAAGCAATTCGTCATTTGCTTCACTGCAACTCTCCAGACGCTTCAGTTCCTCATAAATATCTGCCATCTGATTTCTTAATGCCTTATACACTCTCGGATTACCCTGTACCACCACATCACGGCACTGCAACCGTCTGATAATATAGTCCTGCTTGGTAAGACCGGATAATGCCACACAATTGTCAATCAGCTTTGCTTCTTCCTCTGATACCCGAAATCCCACAAGTTTGTTTCTCCAGCGTCCTTTGCTGTCTAAATTTTTCTCCATCAATCCATCTCTCCTTTTCCCATTCGCTCAATGTCCAATTTATCTGCCATTTCCGTCTGCTTCGTTGGAAATAAATGTGCATACCGGTAAGTAATATCAATACTTTCATGTCCTACCCTTTCCGCAATCGCCAGAGCAGAAAATCCCATCTCAATCAAAAGTGAAATCGCACTGTGACGAAGATCATGGATGCGGATACGCTTGACTCCTGCTGCCTTTGCCCCTCTGTCCATCTCATGGTGCAGATACGACTTGGTAATCTGGAACAGCCTTTCATCCTCCCCAATCTCATACAGCATACCAATATACTCTTGCATTTCCTCACACAAAAACTTCGGCATTTTAATTGTCCGGTTACTTTTCTTGGTTTTCGGTGTGGTAATCACATCCCTGCCATTCAACCGCTGATAGGACTTATTGATGGTCAGCTCCTGACGCTCGAAATTAAAGTCCTTTGGTGTAAGGGCAAGCAGCTCCCCACACCGGATTCCCGTCCAATAGAGCATTTCAAACGCATAATAGGAAACAGGCTTATCCATCATCACATCCGCAAATTTCAGATATTCCTCTTTCGTCCAGAACAGCATTTCCTTGTGTTCCTCGCTTCCCATCGATCCGGCTCTCTGCGCCGGATTGGAAGGCAAATGATAATATCTTACTGCATGATTGAAAATGGCACTGAGCTGGCTGTGGATGGTTTTAAGGTAAGTTGGGGAATACACTTCCCCATTCTCTCCCTTATAGGCAAGAAGCTCATTCTGCCAGGCAATCACATCCTTTGGCTCAATCTCCGCAATCTTACGCTCCCCGAAATAAGGAAGTATCTTGGTACGGATAATATGGCTTTTGGACTCCCATGTGTTCTCCTTTACCCGTTTTTTCTTGTCGGCTTCATAAATCTCAAAGAAGCTGGCAAAAGTCATATCCAGCTTGGACTCACTTTTTAACATCACCTCCCTCTCCCATGCTTGTGCTTCTCGTTTGGTTGCAAAACCACGTTTCTGTGTCTGTTTCCGCTCTCCCTTATAATTGGTATAGCGGTAAATGACACGCCATTTGTCACCATCTTTATATACAGCCATAACATCATCTCCTCTCTATTCGCTGTAACATAACTTCTTGCGAAAGAAGTTGGTATTCACTCTTCCGGTAACTGTCAAATACCCAAGCTTCTGCATTTCCGCATTCAGCTCTCTGACAACCTTGTATGCATAGGACTTGGAAACATTAAGCTCCTGTGCCACTTCATCCACCGTCATAAAGTTCTTATTCTCCATGTGGATTCCCCCTTTCTTCAAAATTTTGTTTGCCGCTCTCCCTTACACTTTCCTGACAGGTTGCCTTGCGTGGTACTTTGTCGTGTTTCCATCCCTTCGTACGCTCACTTTCGGTCATCGCATATTTTTCCGGATGGTATCTGCTCGGACGGTCATTTAGTTTTAACTTAACTTACTTTGTTTAAGTTTCTGTTTTGTATAATACTAAACATTTTCCGTTAAGTCAAGTGGTTTTCAGAATAATCTTAAACATTTTTATTTAAGTTCTTCTTGCTATACTCATTAACACATGTTATACTCTACTTAAACATTTCTGTTTTACTTAACAGATAAATGGCAACAACATGACAGGAGGCATTACTATGGCAATCGGGCAACGAATTCGATTTTTCCGTAACAGAAAAGGCATGACACAAAAGCAGCTTGGAGAAGTCCTCGGCTTTCTTGGCAAGACTTCTGATGTCCGTATGGCACAATATGAATCAGAATCAAGAGTACCCAAGCATGATCTCGTAAAAGAAATGGCTGGTATCTTTGATGTCAGCACCCATGCACTTACCGTACCGGATATAGATACCTACATCGGTCTTATGCATACCTTTTTCGCATTGGAAGATATGTATGGACTGAAAATTGACGAAATGGATGGTGAAGTAGTCTTACGTTTGGATAAGTCCGACTATTCTACCTATTCCTCAATGGATAAAATGCTCCGTGCATGGCTCGCCGAAGCTAAAAAGCTGGAGAATGGCGAAAGCACCAAAGAGGAATATGATAACTGGCGTTATAAATATCCGGAACTGGATACACACCAAGTCTGGGCTAAGGTTCCTTCACAGGAAATCAGCGATATGCTTCTCGCCGGATTAAAAGAAATGGAAAAAGAAGAAAAGAAAGAAACCAAACGCAAAATGAAAAAATAAGCATGAAAAAACCTTACCAATTTTCAGTTGTCATAT
>CAMGET010000021.1 GCA_946055175.1 uncultured Roseburia sp. | reverse complement strand
AAAAAAAAAAAAATCAAAGAAGCAAAACAGAAAATATCAAAGAATTTAAAAATAAAAGAAAAAGAACTAATAACTACTTCCGGCGGTACGGAGTCTAACAATATGGCATTAATTGGAACCGCTCTGGCAAATAAACGTGCTGGAAATCATATCATTACAACGTCCATTGAACATGCATCGGTTCTGGCAACCATGGCTTATTTAGAGGAACTTGGCTTTCAGGTCACCTATTTGAAAGTGGACTCTGACGGTATTATCTCATTAGAAGAATTAAAAGAAGCAGTGACGGATGAGACGATTTTAGTATCGCTCATGATGGTGAATAACGAAATTGGTGCGGTGGAACCGATTGAAGAGGCGGTAAAAATAATTAAAGCGAAGAATCCAAATACCCTTGTTCATGTGGATGCCATTCAGGCATATGGAAAGTATCGGATTTATCCGAAAAAACTGGGAATTGATTTGTTATCTGTCAGTGGACATAAAATTCATGCACCAAAGGGAACCGGCTTTCTATTTATTCGCGATAAAGTAAAAGTAAAACCGCTGATTTATGGCGGCGGACAGCAGAAAGGAATGCGTTCCGGAACCGAAAATGTACCGGGAGTAGCGGCTTTGGCAGAAGCGGCAACAGAAATCTATGAAGATTTTGATGAGAAAATCGACCACTTATACGCATTGAAGCAGCGCTTTATAGAGGGCGTACGAAAAATTAACGGAGTAACGGTGAACGGGAAAAAGGGACGAGATTCTGCACCGCAGATTGTCAGTGTCAGTATAGAGGGCGTGCGGAGTGAGGTAATGCTGCATACCTTAGAAGACAGAGGGATTTATGTTTCGGCAGGAAGCGCCTGCTCTTCGAACAAGCCGGCTGTCAGTGCAACACTTACTGCTATTGGATTAAAGAAAAATTTATTAGATTCCACGATTCGTTTCAGTTTTTGTGTAAATACGACAGAAGAAGAAATTGATTATGCATTAAGTGTGATGCGGGAAGTGATTCCAAGGTTACAAAAATATACAAGGAGATAGTTATGTACAAATCATTTTTGATTAAGTATGCGGAAATCGCAATCAAAGGGAAAAACAGATATTTATTTGAGGACGCATTAGTAAGCCAGATAAATCTTTCCTTAAAAAAAGTGGATGGAGAATTTCTTGTCCGCAAGGAGCAGGGGCGTATTTATGTGGATGCTTTAAGTGACTATGATTTTGATGAGGTAGTAGATGCACTTACAAAAGTATTTGGTATTGTTGGAATCTGCCCGGTAGTGCTATTGGAGGATGAGGGCTTCGATAAATTGGCAGAGGAAGTTATTTCTTATATCGATAAGGTGTATCCGGACAAGAACTTCAGTTTTAAGGTAAACGCCCGTCGTGCAAGAAAAAATTATCCGATGGAGTCCATGGAAATCAATGCAGCAATGGGCGAGCGTATTTTGAAAGCCTATCCGCAGACGCATGTGGATGTGCACAAACCGGATGTAATGATTAACATTGAGATTCGTAACAAAATCAATGTGTATTCCACAGTAATTCCGGGACCGGGCGGCATGCCGGTCGGCACAAACGGCAAGGCGATGCTGTTGCTCTCCGGAGGTATTGACAGTCCTGTTGCCGGATATATGATAGCAAAGCGTGGCGTCGCAATCGATGCGACTTATTTTCATGCACCGCCATATACTTCAGAACGTGCAAAGCAAAAAGTTGTGGATCTGGCAAAAATTGTGGCAAGATATTCCGGTCCGATTAATCTGCATGTTGTAAACTTTACAGATATTCAGTTATATATCTATGAGCAGTGCCCACATGAGGAACTGACGATTATCATGAGACGTTATATGATGAAGTTGGCAGAGCATTTCGCGAAAGAGCAAAAGTGCCTGGGATTAATCACAGGAGAGAGTATCGGACAGGTGGCGAGCCAGACGATGCAGTCTCTTGCAGCAACCAATGAGGTATGTACAATGCCGGTTTACCGTCCGTTAATAGGGTTTGATAAACAGGAAATCGTGACGATTTCTGAAAAAATTGATGCTTATGAGACGTCCATTTTGCCATTTGAAGACTGTTGCACAATTTTTGTTGCAAAACATCCGGTTACAAAGCCGAACTTAAATGTCATTCATAATGATGAGAAAAAACTGGCAGAAAAGATTGACCAGTTGATGCAGGAAGCAATTAATTCTGTAGAAGTGATTCATATTGAAGGATAGAAGAATAGAAAAGACGCATTAGAAGATGTATGAAAAAAGCCACAGATAATTCTGTGGCTTGAAATTACTTTAAAGGTTGTAGGAAGTATCTACTAAATTAAGTATGGTTTTAATACTTCCATGATTTCATCAACGTTAGCTTCTGCGTGGATAGCTAAGTCGATTGGTTTTGATAAATCTAAGCTGAAGATACCCATGATAGATTTTGCATCAATGACATATCTGCCGGAGATTAAATCAAAATCATACTCAAACTGAGTGATTGCATTAACGAAAGATTTTACTTTGTCAATGGAATTTAAAGAAATCTGTACTGTCTTCATGTGTTTAGACCCCCTTCGGTACTTTTTCATTTGTTTTTATATTAATGGATTTTATTGGAAAAGTCAACAAAAATAAATACAAATATTTGTGGAATTTTCCAAAGAAAAAGAGTAAAATTAAACAAAAAGTACTAGATACAGTATTGAAAAATAGAAAGGTAACAACTATTAATGAGTGATAGAAAGAAAGCAGCATTGCATAATTTAGGCTGTAAAGTAAATGCATACGAGACAGAAGTGATGCAGCAACTTTTGGAAGATGCAGGATATGAGATTGTATCTTTTGCGGATTATGCGGATGTTTATGTGATAAATACATGCTCTGTAACAAATATGGCAGACCGTAAGTCCAGACAGATGCTTCACAAAGCAAAGAAGCAGAATCCGGATGCCATTATTGTAGGTGCCGGATGCTATGTACAGACAAAAGAAGCACAGGCGCTTGTGGACGAGAGCATTGATATATTAATTGGTAATAATAAAAAGGGAGAACTGGTTTCCTTACTCGAACAATATGAAAAGACACATCATAAGTGCCACAGTATTGCTGATATTAATCATGAAAAACAGGAATATGAAGAAATGTCTCTTGTCCGTACGGCAGAACATACCAGGGCATTTATTAAGGTACAGGATGGATGTAACCAGTTTTGCAGCTACTGTATTATCCCATTTGCAAGGGGAAGAGTACGCAGCAGAAAACATTCGGATGTGCTAAATGAGGTAAGAAAACTGGCGGAACATGGTTTTAAGGAGGTTGTTCTGACGGGAATCCATCTAAGTTCTTATGGCGTGGATATAGAGGATAATCTGCTTCACCTGATACAGGAGGTACATCAGATAGAGGGCATCGAACGTATTCGCTTAGGTAGTTTAGAACCAAGAATTGTGACAGAAGAATTCGTGGATGCATTAGCAAAAATGAAAAAAATATGTCCTCATTTTCATCTGTCTCTACAGAGTGGCTGCGATGCGACATTAAAGCGTATGAACCGACGCTATGATACAGCAGAGTATAAGAAAGGATGTGAAATTTTACGTAAATATTTTTTGCATCCGGCGATTACAACCGATGTGATTGTAGGATTTCCCGGAGAAACGGAGGAGGAATTTTCGACAACAAAAAAATATCTGGAAGAGATTCATTTTTATGAAATGCATATTTTTCAGTATTCCAAGCGAGAAGGCACGAAAGCAGCGGTTATGCCTGACCAGGTCCCGGAACCGGTAAAGAAAGAACGCAGTAATGAACTGCTTTTACTGGAAGAAAAAATGTCGGAAGAATTCAGGGAATACTATGTGGAAAAAGAAGTGACAGCCTTGATGGAAGAACCATGGGAGTATGAAGGAGAAGTCTATTTTACCGGATATACACCGGAATATGTGAAGGTTGCGGTGAAAGCAAAAGGCGACTTGACAAACCGGTTTGTGACAGGAAAAATTAAGAAATGTCTGACTGCGGATGTCTATCTTATGGTTGAATTTTAGGACGAACTATATTAAAATATAGAATAGCAGTAAGTTTGCAAAATAATAGCGCAGATAAGAGGAAACTATGCAGGATATCAATAATACACAGTTTTTTAAAGTAGAGAAAGCACCGGAATTACAGGTCAGTGATGTAATTAAAATTGTATATCAGGCTTTAAGTGAAAAGGGTTACAATCCTGTCAATCAGATTGTGGGCTATATTATGTCAGGAGATCCTACTTATATTACCAGTCATAATAACGCCAGAAGTCTGATTATGAAAGTGGAGCGTGATGAACTGGTGGAAGAAGTTTTGAAGTACTATATCCGTGAGAACTTTCAGTAAGGAGTAATATGAGAATTTTAGGTTTGGATTTTGGCTCTAAAACAGTGGGTGTTGCGGTTAGCGATCCGCTTTTATTAACTGCGCAAGGGGTTGAGATTGTCAGAAGACAGTCTCCAAACAAATTACGTCAGACATTGGCTCGTATTGAGGCAATCATCAAAGAATATGAGGTAGACCGTATTGTTCTCGGTTATCCGAAAAATATGAACAATACCGAAGGCGAGCGGTGTGAAAAAACAAAAGAGTTTAAAGAGATGCTGGAAAGACGGACAGGTCTTTCCGTTATTTTATGGGATGAACGATTAACAACTGTGTCTGCAGACAATTATATGATGGAGAGCGGAATACGCAGGGAGGATCGTAAGAAATATGTGGATGAAATTGCGGCAATCTTTATCTTACAGGGATATTTAGATTACCTGAATCTGCATAAGGACTGATAGTCCAAGAGAAAAATAAGAAACGGTGGAAGTATGGAAAAAGTAGTATTTGTAGACCCGGAAACAAAAGAGGAAATAGATTTTTTTGTCGTAGAGGAGACTCAGATAAACGGTAAAAAATACCTTTTGGTAACAGAGGAAGAAGACGGCGATAGTGATGCATATATTTTAGAAGAACTGGAAAAAGATAAGGATGACATCGTGTACGGTATGGTAGAAGACGATGCAACGCTTACAGCTCTTGGAAAAGTATTTGCAGAATTAATCGACGATGCGGATATTAAATATTAAGAAACGGAAAAGTTCCAAACTATAATGGAGGTAACAATTTGAAACAGCAGGAAACAACTTCAAAGCTCAAAATCATTCCATTAGGAGGATTAGAGCAGATTGGTATGAATATTACTGCCTTCGAGTATGAAGACAGTATTATTGTCGTGGATTGCGGGCTCTCTTTCCCGGAAGATGATATGTATGGAATTGACCTTGTAATCCCGGATGTAACATATTTAAAGGAGAATATTGACAGGGTTAAAGGATTTTTTATTACACACGGACATGAGGACCATATTGGTGCGATTCCTTATGTATTAAAGGATATTAATGTGCCGATTTATGCTACAAAGCTGACAATCGGGATTATTGATAATAAGCTAAAAGAACACAATATGCTTAATACGGTAAAGCGAAAAGTGGTAAAATATGGACAACACATTAATTTAGGATGCTTCCGTGTAGAATTTATTAAGACGAATCATAGTATTCAGGATGCGGCAGCCTTGGCGATTTATTCACCGGCGGGTATTGTTGTGCATACGGGAGACTTTAAGGTGGATTATACACCGGTATTTGGAGATGCCATTGATTTGCAGCGCTTTGGCGAAATCGGTAAAAAAGGCGTGCTTGCATTGATGTGTGATAGTACCAATGCAGAGAGAGCCGGTTTTACCATGTCAGAGAAATCGGTTGGAAAAACGATTAATCAGATTTTTGAAGACCATGCATCTTCGAGAATTATCATTGCAACCTTTGCTTCGAATGTAGACCGTGTACAGCAGATTATCAATGCGGCTTATAAAAATGGACGTAAGGTAGTCGTAGAAGGTCGTAGTATGGTCAATATCATCGGAACTGCATCTGAACTTGGTTATATCAGTATTCCGGAGAATACATTGATTGATATTGAGGCACTGAAAAATTATCCGGATGAGCAGACGGTAATCATTACCACTGGAAGTCAGGGTGAGTCGATGGCGGCTTTATCCCGTATGGCAAGCGGTGTACACCGAAAGATTTCCATTAAACCAAACGACACAATTGTCTTAAGTTCGAACCCGATTCCGGGAAATGAAAAGGCAGTTTCCAATATTATTAATGAGTTGTCAATGAAGGGAGCAAATGTCATTTTCCAGGATGTGCATGTTTCAGGACATGCCTGTCAGGAAGAGATTAAGTTAATCTATTCGTTACTGCACCCGAAATATGCAATTCCGGTGCATGGTGAGTATCGTCATCTGATGGCGCAGGCAAGAATCGCAGAGAGCCTTGGCATGGATAAGGAAAATATTTTTATCCTTTCTTCCGGTGATGTGCTGGAACTGGATAGTGAGAGTGCAGCTGTGAAAGGAAGAGTGACAACGGGAGCTGTCATGGTAGACGGTCTTGGTGTTGGCGATGTAGGAAATATTGTATTGCGTGACAGACAGCATCTGGCAGAAGATGGTATTATTATTGTGGTTATGACTTTAGAGGCAGGCAGTGGCATGGTGCTTGCAGGTCCGGATATTGTATCGAGAGGTTTTGTTTATGTCAGAGGTTCAGAAAGCCTAATGGAAGAAGCAAAGCATGTACTGGATGAAAAAATGCAGCAGTGCATGGACCGTAATATTACAGACTGGAGCAAAATAAAGGCGGAAGTAAAGGATGCGTTGGGAGATTTTGTATGGAAAGAAACAAAACGCCGCCCAATGATTATGCCAATTATTATGGAAGTCTAAAGAAACAGAGGGATTAGATTTAATGAGTACAAAGAGTGCAAATAAGTTAGTATTTCGTTTTGTAAGTATCAGTTTTTCGGTACTGATTTTATTGGTTATTTTTATCGGGGTATTTAAGGCAAGTGCTTTTTGCTATGATTTTGGTTATCGTATTTTTACAGAGAAACCAATGGAATCCGCACCGGGCAGGGATGTTGTGGTTCAGATTGATACAGACGATTCCGCTTTTGACATCGGTAAAATGTTGGAACAAAAAGGTCTTGTAAGGGATTCTTCCCTTTATGTGGCACAGTACTACTTATCTGCATATGTCAACGATCTTTTGCCGGGAACTTATACCTTGAATACTTCCATGACCACCAAGGAAATGTTGATTGTAATGTCTACAGCGGAGAAAGATACAGAAGTGGAGAATGAATAGTGATTGTAGATGAGAGACTGGTGACGTTTATCAATTCTTTTGATACCGGTAATACTGAAATGTTAGACCGGATAGAAAAAGAAGCAATCGAAACTTATGTGCCGATTATCCGGAAAGAAATGCAGACTTTTTTAAAAACACTGCTGGCAATCAAAAAACCTGCCCGCATTTTAGAAGTTGGTACTGCAGTTGGATTTTCAGCCATTTTAATGGCGGAGTATAACCCGGTGAAGTGTGAGATTGTTACCATTGAAAATTATGAAAAACGAATTCCGATTGCCAGAGAAAATTTTAAACGAACAGGAAAAGAAGAACAGATTACACTTTTGGAGGGCGATGCAGCAGAGGTGTTAAAAGAAATCCAAGAACCATTTGATTTTATTTTCATGGATGCAGCAAAGGGTCAGTATATTCATTTTATGCCGGAAGTGTTAAGACTTTTAAAAAAAGACGGAATTTTAGTTTCAGATAATGTATTGCAGGACGGGGATATTATTGAGTCACGTTATGTGGTAACGCGGAGAAACCGGACGATCCATAAGCGTATGAGGGATTATCTGTATCAGCTTACGCATCATGAAAAGTTAGTGACTTCTATTCTTCCAATTGGAGATGGAATAACGGTGAGTGTAAAACAATAGAATGAGTAGAGAGGCTTTAGTTATGAGAAAGAAACCGGAATTATTAGTTCCTGCAAGCAGCCTTGAGGTATTGCGGATTGCAGTTATGTTTGGCGCAGACGCAGTCTATATCGGTGGTGAGGCTTTTGGACTTCGTGCAAAGGCAAAAAATTTTTCCATGGAAGAGATGGCGGAAGGGATTCGTTTCGCACATGAGCATGATGTGAAGGTGTATGTGACAGCAAATATTCTGGCACATAATGATGATTTAGAGGGAGTACGGGCGTATTTTGAAGAATTGAAAAAAATCGGACCGGATGCACTGATTATAGCGGACCCGGCAGTTTTTATGATTGCAAAAGAAGTTTGCCCGGAAATCGAGCGTCATGTCAGCACACAGGCGAATAATACGAATTATGGAACCTATCAATTCTGGCATTCTCTCGGAGCAAAGCGCGTGGTATCGGCCAGAGAGCTTTCTATGGCGGAAATTAAGGAAATCAGAGAACACATTCCGAATGATTTGGAAATTGAGACATTCATCCATGGAGCAATGTGTATTTCATATTCCGGAAGATGCCTGCTGTCAAATTATTTTACAGGAAGGGATGCAAATCAGGGCGCCTGCACACACCCATGCAGATGGAAATATGCAGTTGTAGAAGAAAAGCGCCCGAACGAATACTTCCCGGTATATGAAAATGATCGCGGCACTTATATTTTTAATTCTAAGGATTTATGTATGATTGAACACATTCCGGATTTAGTAGATGCAGGGATTGACAGCTTTAAGATTGAAGGCAGGATGAAAACGGCATTGTATGTTGCTACGGTGGCAAGAACTTATCGAAAAGCAATTGATGATTTTTTTGAGTCTCCGGAAAAATATCAGGCAAATATGCCATGGTATTTAGATCAAATTTCAAATTGTACCTACAGACAGTTTACAACAGGCTTCTTTTATGGTAAACCATCAGAAGAGGCACAAATATATGACAGCAATACCTATGTGAAGGAGTATACTTATCTTGGTATTGTAGGAGAGCAGAATGAAGAGGGTCTGTACTGTATTGAACAACGTAACAAGTTCTCAGTAGGGGAAGAGATCGAGGTAATGAAGCCAAACGGAGAGAACATCACCGTTACAGTGAAGGCAATTAAGGATGAAAAGGGAGCAGATATGGAATCCGCTCCGCATCCGCAACAGATTCTTTTTATAGATTTAGGGCAACCATTGGAAAAGTACGATATTTTGCGTAGAAAAGAAGAGTAGACTAAACGGAGGAACAAGACTATGAAACAGCAAAAATACGTTGCATATGTGGGCACCTATACCCAGGAAAATAGTGTAGGAATTCATATTTATGATGTCGATGTAGAGAACGTGACATTCAAAGAACGTAAGGTCGTTCCGATTAATAATCCATCGGATATCGTGGTTACAAGGGATAAAAAGAATTTGTATTCCATCGCTGATGAAGGTGTGGAAGCATTCAAAATTTTACCGGATGGAGATTTGGAACCGATTAATACGGCAGGGATTGGTGGTATCAGAGGCTGTTTCGTAGATGTAGATGATGAAAAGCGTTTTCTGTTTGTCGGCGGGCATCACGATGGTCGTGTTACCATGATGCGTTTAAGAGATGATGGCGGTATCGACGGAATTGCTCAGGGTATTTTCCACAAAGGCATGGGCAGAAGTATTGCCCAGCGTAATTTTATTCCACATGTTGACTGTGTAAAATTGACACCGGATCAGAAATTCCTGTGCGCGGTAGATAATGGTCTTGACCATGTGAAAGTATATCGTATCGATTACAAAGAAGGAAAATTAAAATTAGTGCATGTCATTCGTGGAAGACTGGAATCAGCACCAAGACAGATGCGTTTCTCCAGAAATGGAAAATTTGCTTACATATTATATGAATTATCAAATGAAGTAGAAGTATATAAGTATTCTGTTGTTGATGATTTACCGGTATTTGAAAAGATTCAGACCGTATCTACCATGTCTGCTATTGATGATGATGTATGTGCAGCATCAGGTTTAGAACAGTCCCGCTCCGGAAAGTACTTATACTGCAGTAATGCCGGTACAAACTCCGTTGTCTGCTATGAAATCAATCAGGAGACAGGAATGCTTACCACAAAGTTCAATACCCGTGTAAATAGTGATTATCCAAAGGTATTATCCGGATTCCCGGACGAGAATTACTTCGTGGTATTAAACAATAATTCCAATGAAATTATGTTCTATCAGGCATATTATGAGAAAGGATATGCTCTGTGGAAGGGAAAACCGATTCCGGTTGATAAGCCAAACTGTATTTATATTACAACGTTGCCGGAAGAGGAATAGATATTTAGCGCAGAATTTAAATTTATAGTTTCGTATATGGAGGAAGAGAGAAA
>CAMGET010000020.1 GCA_946055175.1 uncultured Roseburia sp. | reverse complement strand
AAATATTTCGTATACGTCTTTTTTAAAATTTTTCTATCCGGCGTTTCCTGTTTCAACAGAGAAAAAGAAAGTCTTCCACCCGGCACTTCCAACTGACATTCTCCTGCAGCCAGCAGTTCCTGCAATTTTTCTTCCTCTATTTCTTTAAAAAAGGGTTCCGCAGCTTCTCCTTTTTCTCCCCTATTTAACAGTACTCCTTCATAGACACGTTTTGCTACTACCTGATAGGGAAGCGAAATACTTCTTCCCACCTGAAGAGAAAAAAGTTTCTCAAGCAGGCGAATATGCTCGGCGCTAAGATCCTTTGCCGCCCCTGCTGCTCTTGTCAGAGCCAGATGCAATAGTTCTTTCCTTATCACCGGTGACAGTAAGAATAAAGGTTCCTCCTGTATACAGATTCCTCTATCTGTCTCAAGCAAAATCTGTTTGGCCTGTAAAGCTACCTGTTTCTGCAAATAGTCGCTCACCTCCCGCAAGAATGCTGCGCTCTGATTGATATGTGTCACTGCCTGCGCATTCACTTCTTTCAAAATTGGGAGCACACTTTCCCGGATTCGGTTTCTGCTGTAAGCCGTATCTGCATTTGTGCTGTCAAAACAGTACGACTGTCCTTCCTCCTGCAGATACTGTTCAATTTCTACTCTGGTAATACCAAGCAACGGTCGAATCAGTTCCACACCATTTTTCAATTTACGCTTTGGCTGCATACCGCACAAGCCATCAATTCCACTTCCCCGTATCATTTGGAATAAAACGGTTTCCGCATTGTCATCTGCGTGATGGGCAAGTGCAACCTTCACATTTTCTTCTGCCATGTTCCTGATTTCGTCTGCCGCTTTCTCATAACAGCAATAGCGCAGGCACCGTGCTGCTTCCTCCAGACCTGTTTTGTGCTCCTTTGCAAAGCCCGGCGCATCCACATGGTAAAGATGCAGCTGCAGCTTTAATTTATCGCATAAGTTCTTTACAAACAAGGCATCTGCTTCGCTCTCTGCTCCACGAATGCCATGTTCCACATGTACCACCTGAAGAGAAAACTTTATCTTTTCCCTAAGCTTACACAAAAGCAGCAAAAGGCATACGGAATCTGCGCCTCCGGAAACTCCAGCCAGCACACAATCCCCTTTTTCTATCAGTTTTTCCTTTCGGCAATCCTGTAATACTTTATTAAACATTTATTATTTCTCCCATATGCAGGCTGCCAGAATTGTCATATCATCCTGAACCCTGCCTCCTGTAAAAAGAAGTACCCGTTCCATAATTTTCTTTACCAATATGCCCGGATGTCTGCTGTCAATGCTCTCTATCATCTCTTTTAAGGTTTCTTCCGGCTTTGGTACATGTAAGTATTCTAACACACCATCCGTAACCATTACAACAAAATCCCCATTTTGTAACATCATTTCCTGACGCTCGATTTCCGGATTGTTTCCCACTCCCACCGGAAGGGAATGAGAGGAAAAACAGCTCACTTCATTTCCTCTCTTAATAAAGCTTGCTGCTGCACCGATTTTGAAGAAAGAAGCTTTTCCACTATATAAGTCAATATTACACAGGTCTACTGTTGAGAACAGATCCTCTTCGCCTTTTAAGACCATGGCAGAATTCATCATGCGGATTGCTGTTTCCACAGAAAATCCGGCCTCCATAAAGCGTTCCACCAAATCCAATACCAGTTCACTTTCCTTGCATGCCGTACTTCCCGAACCCATGCCATCTGACAAACCCAGCATAAAATTTCCGTTTTCCATCTGTAAAATCGAAAAATTATCTCCGGATATATAAGCTCCGTCTTTCTTTTGTCTGGCAATTCCCTGCACACTCCGATAACGGGTATCCTCCAGGAAAACATATTCCACCGTTTCTTTGGAAATGAAAATTTTTGTATCCGCAGTCCCCCGCATATTACGTTCCAACACTTGTCCCAGCATTGCTACAAATGGCTTTAAAGAAATACATCCTCCCCGTCTGCTTCTCATCTGCACCACAAGTTTCAGATGGCCATCTGCTGATTCCAATAAATGTAACTGTTCAATTGTAATACCACTTTCTTTTGCGTGATAACGGATGGTAAGCAGTTTTCCTTTTTCTTTCTGGTCTAACAGGACCTCCTCCTTTGCACAGTCCTGCATCACATAAGCCATGGCATCTAACTGTTCTGCTATGGTCTGCCTATTCTCTAACAACCTGTTATACCATGCACGATTTAAAGAAGCACGTTCAAAAACGCGAACTGCCTCCTGAATCATATCTTTGCTTTTCACACAATATTGTCTCAATTCCTCCTGTTGTTCGTCTTCCACGTTGCCGTTTTCCATTACCGATGCGATAAGGCGCGGCAAAATATCATAAATCGGTGCATTTGGTTTTTCCCAGCAAATCGCACAGGAATCACAATTCATACAAATTTTTCCGGTCAGTTCATTTTGGAATCTTCCATACTCCTCCGCAGAATAGCCAGTCTTTTTTTCACTCATATGATAAAACACCTTAGACAGCCCCTCAAAAGACTCAGCATATCCATTCAGTCTTGATTCCTGCTTTGGAAGTTTCGTTTCCGTATATGGAGGCTCCCACTTCCACTCTAAAATCATATGTACTGCCCTGCTTAATAAGATAACTGCCCCCAGTACAAACACGCCTTCCAGCAAAACTGCCTGCCAGATTGGCTGGTTTCTCCATTCTAACAGTCCACCGCAAAATGAAACAATCATTGTGGTCAGTGCCGTCATCATTCCGATTAAATAAACCGGGCATCCGTCTGTTGCCCACTGCACCAGTTTTACCACACCAACCGTTACAATCAAAATAACACTATACTTAACCACTGCAGTGATTGGCATAAATAAAAGCATTCCCGCATAAGTTGCGGTAAAAAGCCATCCGGCTTTCACCTCCTCCATATAAAGTGCCGCAAAATACGCCGGTACAAACGGATAGCATCCCATTATCTGTATGCAGCAAAGCACTCCGCCAAGCACGCAAAGTATCATTTGTCTTATCTTACCTGTTTTCATTTTTCCACTCCTCGCTTTCTTGTTGTTCTCTTTTCGATGCCAACGATTATAGCGAACGTGGATTAAAATGTTTGTCAAAGGAACGACCTGATTTTATAAATCGTTCGTCAAATTTCCTTTTTGATTGTCTTTTCGAGGGTGCTTAAAAGCCTCATCTCCTTTTATCATCTTCATCTACCTAAACTCGTCACAAATACAAAAAGGACCTTACGTATACACGTAAAGCCCTGTTCATTAATTCTTTTTTTCGCGGAAAATGATTTGATTTTTATAAAGCAGTCCTAACTTACTTGTAGCCTGATCCTCAACATAATCCTGAGATTCTATGTATTTTTGATATTCTTTTATCTCTTCCTGTCTATCCTGCTCTGCTTTAAGCTGTAACTCTAACTCTGCCTGCTTTGCTACATAATCCTGGTCTTTTTGATAGACATTCTTAATCTGAATTGTCATAACGACCATAAATATAATCAAAATCAGGCTGATGCAGAACTTTCCGGTCCGGTTATCATTCTGACGTATCCGTCTTCGTTTTCCTGCCATTTAAAAGACCATACCTTTCCTATTATTCATAGTTTACATAATCCCATTTTAATGGTTTTATATACTTTTTTCAATACTTTCTTGAAAAAAAGTAGTATTTTTTTCCCAATTTTAGAAAAAGGCGTTAATACCAACACTCCTATTTTTATCACAAAACGGCTGAAAAGGAAATAATAAGTTACGCTTCCAAGTAAAATTCCCAAAAAGGAAAAAGCACGCATCAAGCCATCGTTTTCCCTGTAAAGCAGCAGAAATACAGAAATCGTGCAAAATAACCAGTAGACAATATCCTCCATACTTATCCAGATATTTCCATGTTTCATTACCCGCCTTATAATGCGAAAAATGTCGTAAACCAAAACCAGTCCAACGCCTTCCAATACAGAAGCCACAAAAAACATCGCCTCTGCCCCGATTGCTGCACTTATCTGCATTACTTAAATAACCTTCCCAACAACGTTCCTGTCTGTTTTCCTGCCGTCTTCACGTCAGAATACGTTAATGCATCGATTCTGCCTTCTACATCAATTTCACCTTTTTCTAAAGACAAACGGTTCACATGCAGGTCATGTCCCTTTATTAAGAGCATTCCAAGCTCCGTTTCCAGCAATATTTCCGATACATCAAAAGACAGTACGTCTACAACACCGCTAAATGCTCCGGTTTTACGATTCACCAGCAATACTTTATGTGATTTTCCAACATTGCTCTTCTCGTCCATAAAAAAGACCTCCTACTATAATCGACTACAATCCATTATATTAGAGGTCCATCCGGTTTATGCAATATATTCAAATAAATCCTTCGCTTCTTCTTTTTTCGTTGTATCAAGCAGATTTAAGACACGTACTTTTACTGTTTTCGTTCCAAACGCAATTTCAATGATATCTCCAACCTTTACGTTAAGGGAAGCCTTTGCCGGTTTTCCGTTTACCAGAACACGCCCCGCATCACAGGCCTCATTCGCAACCGTTCTTCTCTTAATAATTCTGGATACCTTTAAAAATTTGTCTAATCTCATAGGAACTTCCTTTCTACGTTTTACTCTATGGAAACGCCGCAAGGCGCATATAAAAAAGCGGATTCAAAAAGATGAATCCGCTTATCTACATATATCAAAACCTGATTCTTATGCGTTAACCATATCTTTTAAAGCTTTACCAGCTTTGAATTTTGGAGCCTTAGAAGCTGGGATAACCATTTCTTTACCGCTCTGTGGATTTCTTCCTGTTCTTTCTGCTCTAACAGCAACTTCGAAAGTACCAAATCCAACTAACTGGATTTTCTCACCTTTTTTTAATTCTTCAGCAACAACATCTGTGAAAGCCTTTAATGCTGCTTCTGCATCTTTCTTGCTTAATTCAGTCTTTTCAGCCATAGCTGCAACTAATTCTGCTTTGTTCATGTTATAATTCCTCCTCTGGATTATCACTAATAAATATATATATATTCTGTGGTTCACAACCCAAAATACCTACAAACATATTTATACTTGTTTTCCCTTATTTTGTCAAGAGTATTCGCTACTATATTCCGATTTTAGTTGTAAATATTCCCCAATAATTCCGTTAATGTGCTTAAATAATCGGAAACCAGTTCCTCCGATAGTTCCGAATTGCTGTCCACTGATGTGTTGTTTTCTGAGAGATTACTCTGTGTTCCGCTGTCAGAAGTTGTCGATGCAGTAACCTCCTGCTTCGTTTTCTCTTCAGAAAGAGCAATTTTAATTTCCGCCTGCTCTGAATTTACAAACAACTTTTTAGAAAAACCTTCAAATCCGGGTGCAGAGGCCTGAATCGAATGAATTCCGTAGTCCAGTTCTAAAGCATCCGCATATGAAACTGTTTTTCCATCAATTTTTAAAGTTGCATGCAGTTGGTTTTCCTCTTCGTCTGCAATAACAAAGCTTATTTTTCCTTTTTTAGGGCCTTCACCCTTAAGCTCGTCCAAATCAATAACCGTCGTTTCGTCCCGTTCTACTGTAATTTCCTTACTGCCGCCATAACCCTTATTTGCCACAGTGACCATATAGTTTCCTTCCGGAACCTCCATCGAAAATTCCCCTGTAATTTCCGCGAAAATCTTTCTTCCCACCTGAATAAAGCTTCCCTCAAAAATATCCGTGTTCTTAACAGAAATCACTCCATGACCGGTCGTAACAGAAACAGACAAAATCTCCTTGTTCATTCCTATCAGCCGCAGTTCATCCAGTTCTCCAATATCAGAAAGCTTTATCTTTTTTTCATCAGATACCACAAACAAATCTTCATCAAAAGAATACTTTGTGTCTGCAATTTGAAAAATTCCCCTCTCCTCGTCTATTTCATACCGGACTACTTCTTCATATTCCCAGACTTTATCTGAAATTTGTACCTTTTTCAGCTTTCCCTGTGAATCCTTCTCACCGATGGTAATGATTCTACCCGGATTAAATTCTGTAACCGAAACGGAATTACCATACTTATCCAAAAAACTCGTAGTAAGAGAATAGTAATACAGATATTGTTTTCCGGATGCCATCTGTTTTAGAATCAGATGTTCAGCCGTCATGTCATTACTCACTACCATATATAAATCTGCACCAAAAACAGCATCTACCTCTTGGCCCTTCTCTTTATCTTCTGTATTTTCCGTATTTTTATTTTCCCCTGTCTGCGGATTATAATATTTTGTTCCTGTTACGGTCCCCTTTTTATCAGTACCACAGCCTGATATAAGGCATACCAGCATAAGCAGGCCAAGCACCATTACCCAATTTTTTATTTTCAAATTATCATCCGTCCCTTTTTTTAATTTTTCAACCTTAGTATAACTGATTCTCCTGAAAATGAAAAGAGAAAAGGCTCTTTTGCAGTTCCTCTAAAAAAAGTTCTCTTTCTTTCTCCTGCAGAATGACTTTTTCCAATTTTTCCACATTTCGCTCATAAAGCCAGGATTTATGCCCATTACCGTAATGGTTTGCCAATTTCCAAAATTTTTCAGGATAAGAGAGGAAAAAGTATAGGCAACGGCTTTCCTCCTCCTGAAGCGGACGTTTTTTTACATAAGCCGTAATCAGCTTCATTCCCAATTCGATATCCCAGTTATTTTTCTCCATCATTTTTCGCACGAAATTGGCCAAATCTCTTATCTGCAAATCATAAGTAAAACGCTCCAATCCTACAAGTGCAATGCCCTGTCTTGCAAAAATAATGCTGTGCTGATTATAATCTCCATGGCAGAATCCGTAAATTTCTTCTGTCAGGCTCATACTTTGTAATGCCTTTGTTACCGTATCTGCCTTTCTGCTAAATGTCTCGTACTGGCGGATAAATAATTCCTCAAAGGCATTTTTTCTTTTTCTGCTCCTCACAAAATTTCTTACCTGCCTTAATTCTCTGTTATGTTTTTCATACAAGTCCGGCAACGAATTATGGTTTCGTCTGATTATTTCCGGTATTTCCTCTGGGAACTGTCTGGATATCCGGTGAAAATCCGCCAACAGCTGCGTTGCAGCCAGCATATCCTCTTCCTTATTCACATCGCACTCTGCGCCATGATAGCTTTCCGTTAATAGATATTTCCTTTCCTCCTCGTCCGTTACTAGGATTTCTCCCTCGCTTGACTCTATAATACACTCTACAAGTAGTCCCTTTTCCCTTAAATACCGCAGCATTTTCGCCAAAAATGCCGCCCGCTCCTTAGAACCGTAATATTCATGCAATGCCACTGTTCCGAGACTGGTATCGCAAAGATAACATTCTCTCCCCTTTGAAAAAGATTTCACTATTAATGGATATTGTTCTAATAATTGCTCCGGTCTACTATACATGAAAACCCCTCCACATGACAAAGCTATAGTACATCATATGAAAGGGGTTTCTAATTTATGAACCTGTTCGATTAATTTCTCTTTTGTATTTAGTTCAGGCTGTTCCAACACAAGTTCCAACAGCTTTTTTAAAGTCTCACCAAGTTTTTTCCCCGGCTGCATACCAAGGGCAATCAAGTCTGCTCCCGTTATCGCCAGGTCCTTTATGCAAAGGCACTGCTGCCTGTTTAGAATCTCCAGATAAAGCGCTTCATATCGATTGATATCCAAAAGCTTCTCCTGACGTTTATAATCACTCTGTGCGAGTACATCCGCCCGTTTAACCGCAAATAACGCCGGATACTGTTCCAGTCCGTTTTTAAAAATAGCTCTGCGCACATATTTATCTTCCAGTTTAGGCATATCATCGTGGCAGAGAATCAGACTGCATACCCGTTTTGTAGTATCATTGTCAAATTTTAGTCTGTGCAAAATTTGTCTTGTCATCTCGCTTCCGCGAAGCTCATGTCCGTAAAAATGATCTACCCCTTTTGCATCCGTCGTCCGGCAGGATGGTTTCGCCACATCATGAAACAGCATCGTAAGCCGTAAAATTTTATCAGATTCTACCTGCTGTAATGCCGCTATTGTATGCTCTCCTACCGTATAGCAGTGATGCGGGTTATTCTGAACCGTATGCATCATCTCATCAAACTCAGGCAGAAATACTTTTGTAAGCCCCGTCTCATATGCAACCTGCAAAAGTTTCGGATGCGCTGATGTAAGAAGCTTTATCAGCTCCGCCTGAATCCGCTCTGCACTTACCTTTGATATATTTTGTGCAAGTGCCACAATCGCACTCTTTGTATTGGCTTCAATCTCAAACCCGAGCTGTCCCGCAAAGCGAACTGCCCGTAACATTCGAAGAGCGTCTTCTGTAAAACGTTCTATGGGATTTCCTACGCAGCGAATTATCCCGCGTTTTAAATCCCCCGCGCCATCAAATGCATCCACCAGACCATCCTTTTCATTATACGCCATCGCATTTATTGTAAAATCTCTGCGTTTCAAATCCTCCAGCAGGTTTGATGTAAACTGTACCTCCTTAGGGTGTCTGGCATCCTCATATTCTCCGTCAATCCGATAAGTCGTCACCTCAAAGCCTTCATGGTCCAGCATGACCGTTACCGTGCCATGCTGGATCCCGGTATCAATCGTATGCCGAAACAATGCCTTCACCTGTTCCGGTTTTGCTGACGTCGTAATATCCCAGTCCATCGGCACCCTGGAAAGCATGGAATCCCTGACGCAGCCACCGACTGCATACCCCTCAAATCCATGCTCCTGCAAGGTATTGATTATGAAATTCACTTTTTCAGGCAATCTTATTTTCATAACTTATAGGTTCCCTTTGTAGATGCTTTAATACTATACAACAAGTCATCTGCGCGTTTAATCATTGCATTCAAATCATCTTCTGACTGAATACCTGAAGCCGTTGTAATACCGATAGAGCATGAGATTCTTTTGGCTTTTTCAATGCTGGCAGCCTCGCCCATCTTTTCTGAAATCTCTTTTTCAAATCCGTTTGTCAGCTCGATTTCTTCATAGATTTTTTTTGCTTTTTTCTCCAAAAACCCGACATCGTCTGTATAGAATACCAGTAAAAACTCATCCCCGCCGTAACGGCAGACAAAGCCCTCATCCCTGCACAGTTTTTTGAAAATGTCTGACATTCTCACCAGTACCAAGTCTCCGATATCATGGCCATAAGTGTCATTATATGGTTTAAAATTATCCAAATCCACAAACATCAGGCCCAGTTTTGGTTCCCGTTTTCCATGTTTAAATTCAGCCAGTAACGTTGTCAGCTTACGGTAAAAGCCTTCTCTGTTAAAAATACCCGTCAGCTGGTCTGTGACTGCTGACAAATATAATTTGGTATTAATTTCATAAATTTTCTCATAGGCTTCCAGGCGGTTTAAGGCATAACGCATTTCACGAAACAGAAGACGATAAATATTCAAATCATCTTCATCCAGCATATAGCGGTTCACAGATGAATGCCAGTTATCCTTCATCGTGACATAGGTAATCAGAATACTTTCTATTCTCGCATTGTCAAAATACGGAATTGCCACTAAAGAACACACATTATCATCTCCAAAAATGCTTGTAATATCCTGGTGTTCCGAATAGTTACTGCTGATTTTTGAAACAGCAAAACCCTCCGTATTTTTTCGCAAAGCCTTTTCAATTTTCCTGATGACATCTTCTGTCACTTCACATTCCGTATCATTGTAGAGGATTCTTGGTTTTCTTTCTACATAACGGATATAAACAGCTCTATCCACGTCAAAATGATTGATAAAGACCTTCATAGCAGTATCAACCAGTTCTTCTTCCGAAATATCTGTCACTTCAAACTGTTTCTGCCAAGAGGCAATAAAATCCAACTGGCGTTTTTTACTTTGATAAGCTCGCTCTATGCCTTCATTATGAATCAGTTCTTCAATCTGATGAGTGGTTACCTTTTTTATCATTTTGCCAATCGGAGGCAGTTCAAACTTCATATTCTCCGCAAAGTGCGCATACATGGCACTATGTGACATTTCATAAGTATTTAACAATTCCTCTTCCTGCTGACATAAAAGAGTATTTCCCTGTCTTTTTTGCAGCTCCATCCGGGTTCTATGAAACAGTGTATAACAGAAGAACAGATTTCCCTCTCCACGTTTCATATAAAAATCTGCTTCTTCAAAAAATTCCAATGCATCCTCCTCTGCGCCCTCATACTGGCAGAGAAGTGCCTGAGAAAAATTGTATAAAAAGAGGTCGTCATCACTCTTTGCATAATCATGCACCGTGATAAGCCCATTCTCCATCTCCTCTTTTTCCAGAATGTAATTTAAAAACTGTTTGCAGTTAAATAAATATCTCTCACAATTAAATGCATTCCCCTGCAAAATAGAAGTGAGTGCCAGTAAACCGTATAGTTTTGATATATTACATACCCTAAGACTGTTTAACTGAAGCTTTTCAATCGCTTTGATACACTGTGTCAGATAATTTTCCGC
>CAMGET010000019.1 GCA_946055175.1 uncultured Roseburia sp. | reverse complement strand
CCGGTATAAGCTGCCAGCATTTGCAAATAAGTCACCCCATAACCGGAAAACTCTCCGTTTTTCTCTACAATCATTTGCCCGTAGTCTGTATAACCAACCCGGACTACCGCCTTCTCCTTTGTATCATTTTCAACCGCAAGAACACGACTGCATACTCCAAGCATAAACACCATCAGTAATACCGGTAGTATCCATTTAACTTGTGAACTCCTCTTTTTCATTCGCACACACCGAACCCTTCTCGCACCTTTTCTTCCGTCTCTTTCCCGTTTCGCAAAATGTCTCTTATATTATAACAAATTCTATTAGGAAGCGCAATTGTACAAATCTTTTCTGTAATTTTTTATCCACTTCTCACTTTTTACTCCCATTTTTCCTAAAGCATGATATAATGTTGTATACCTAGTGAGAAGGGTAGGATTATGTTTATCGGACTATGCAAGCTCGCTTGCAATCGTCCGAATAAACATAATCCTATTCGGCGAACAGCCGAAGCGAGACGGAGCGTAGCGGAGTCGAGCTGCCCTTCTCACTCACTAAATATTATCTCAGGAGATTTCTATGAACATTATCATTGTGGGCTGTGGCAAGGTAGGCTACACCCTGGTGGAATTATTAAGCAGTGAAGACCATAATCTGGTGGTCATTGATGAAAAGCCCGAGCGCGTGTCCCGTATTACGGACTCTATGGATGCTATGGGTATCGTTGGAAACGGTATCAATCACCAGACCTTACTGGCTGCCGGCATCGAGACTGCCGATCTGCTCATTGCCGTAACCGGTGATGACGAAAAAAATCTGCTCTGTTGTGTCATTGCAAAAAAGACCGGCCGTTGTCAGACGATTGCCCGCGTACGTAACCCTATTTATAATGAAGAAACTGAATTTTTGAAAAAAGAATTCGGCATTGCCATGATTATCAATCCGGACCTTGCAGCAGCAACGGAAATTGCAAAAGTATTCCAGTTTCCTTCTGCCCTGCGTGTGGATACCTTTGCGAAAGGGCGTGTGGAATTACTGCACTTTAGAATCGGGAAGGACTCTCCGTTACTTGGCATGAAATTATATAACCTCAATCAAACGCTGCATACTAGCGTACTTGTCTGTACAGCCATGCGTGGCGACGATGTAATCATTCCAAACGGTAACTTTGAGTTCCATGAGAATGACGTGATTTCCATTGCTTCTACACGGAAAAATGCCATTGAGTTTTTCCGCAAAATCGGTACGGCAACGCATCGGGTAGCCAACGCGATTTTAGCCGGCGGTGGTGCCATTTCCTATTATCTGGCGAAAAGTTTAATTGCTTTCGGCATTCATGTTACCATTATTGATATCGATCCGGTCCGCTGTGATTACTTAAGTGAAGCACTGCCGGACGCTACCATTATCTGCGGAGATGCGACGGATCAGAATCTGCTCTCGCAGGAAGGCTTAGAGCATGCACAGGGCTTTGCCGCTTTAACAGGTCTTGATGAGGAAAATATTTTGCTCTCCCTGTATGCAAATGAAGTTTCAGGTGCCAGAACCGTTACAAAAATTAACCGTCTGAACTTTACTTCCATTATCAACAATCTGAATCTCGGAAGTATTGTTTATCCACGAGTTATCACAGCCGATTACATTTTAAAACATGTTCGTTCCACAAGCTATTCCCGCAACAGTAATGTAGAAAAGCTTTATAAGCTGGCCAACGGACGCGTAGAGGCTTTAGAGTTTATCATTAAAGAGGATTCTGCCGTGGCAGGTATTCCACTGCAGAACTTAAATCTCCGTAAGAACACACTAGTATGTTGTATTTACCGCAACAACGAAGTCATTATACCAACCGGTCAGGACATGATGCTTGCCGGAGATTCTGTACTTGTAGTTATTTATGGTTATCGTATTTATGACATTCAGGAAATTCTGGAGGACTAAACACCATGAATTATTACATTATTTTATACATTTTAGGATGTGTATTAAAATTTGAAAGCGCCTTTTTACTGCTTCCATTCATTGTCGGACTTCTTTATCACGAAAGTGCCGCCTATTCCTATTTGGTTACCGCCGCATTATGTTTTCTTATAGGAATGCTGCTCTCCTCAAAAAAACCTGCCTCAAAAAATCTTTTTATTCGGGAAGGTTTTGTAACGGTAGCATCCAGCTGGATGGTCATGAGTATTTTCGGCGCTCTGCCATTTGTAATTTCCGGCGATATCCCTTCTTATGTAGACGCGCTGTTTGAGACGATTTCCGGCTTCACTACTACGGGTTCGAGCATCTTAAATGACGTGGAAGCCTTATCACGAACCGGATTATTCTGGCGCAGCTTTACCCACTGGGTCGGAGGTATGGGTGTTCTGGTTTTTATCATGGCAATTCTTCCTTTAATGGGCGGTTCTACCATGAACCTGATGAAGGCAGAAAGTACCGGTCCTTCCATCAGCAAATTAGTGCCTCACGTAAAGGATACCGCCAAGATTTTATACGGCATGTACATTGCGTTAACGCTTTGTGAAATCGCCATGCTATGTTTATTTAAAATGCCTATTTATGATGCACTGATTACCACCTTCGGAACCGTCGGCACCGGTGGTTTTGGTATTTATAACAGCAGTATCGGCGGCTATTCTCCCCAAATACAGGTTATCGTAACGATTTTTCTTGTATTAAGCGGCATCAACTATACCGCCTATTTTTACATTTTGTCCTTCAAATTTAAAGAGGCTTTCCAAATTGAAGAAGTGCGCTGGTATTTCATTATATTCTTTGTCTCTGTAGGCATTATTACCTTCAATATCAGAAGCATTTACAGTACCTTTGGTGAGTCTTTAAGACATGCGGCATTTCAGGTGGCTTCCATTATTACCACCGCAGGATTCGCTACCACCGATTTTGACCTGTGGCCACAGTTATCTAAAACCATTCTTGTCATTATTATGATTATCGGTTCCTGTTCCGGCAGCACTGCTGGCGGTATGAAAATTTCGCGTGTGGTTATGCTTATGAAAACCATACGAAAAGAGCTCTCTTTGATTGTACATCCAAGAGAGGTGCGGAAAATCCGTATGGATGGTCATGTGTTAGACCATGAAACTCTGCGCAACACAAACGTCTTTTTTGTTGTGTATTTTGTCATTCTGCTTGCCTCTACTTTACTAATCAGTATTGACAATTTTGATTTCACAACGAATTTTACAGCCACAGTGGCTACGTTAAATAACATCGGTCCGGGTCTTGCCATGGTTGGTCCGACACGGAATTTTTCAATTTATTCTCCGTTCTCGAAGTTTGTTTTAATGTTTAACATGCTGGCAGGGCGATTAGAATTGTTCCCGATTGTGGTAATGCTGTTACCATCTACCTGGAAACGTAAATAGCAGAAAGGAAACCCTATTTTATGTGGATTGCAAATAATTGGAAAGACTACGAAGTCATTGACTGTTCTGGAGGGGAAAAGTTAGAGCGTTGGGGCAAATATCTCCTCGTCCGTCCGGATCCTCAGGTCATCTGGAGCACACCGAAGGCTGAGCGTGGTTGGAAGAAAATGAACGGACATTATCACCGCAGTACCAAAGGCGGCGGCGAATGGGAATTTTTTGATTTACCGGAGCAGTGGCAGATTCATTACGGAAATCTTACCTTTAACCTGAAACCCTTCAGTTTTAAACACACGGGGCTTTTTCCGGAACAGGCTGCAAACTGGGACTGGTTCTCCGAAAAAATTAGAAAAGCCGGAAGACCGATTAAAGTTTTAAACCTCTTTGCCTATACCGGTGGAGCCACCTTAGCTGCTGCGGCAGCTGGAGCAAGTGTAACGCACGTGGATGCTTCTAAGGGTATGGTAGCATGGGCAAAAGAAAACGCCGTATCCTCCGGTTTAAAGGATGCTCCGATCCGCTGGATTGTGGATGACTGTGTCAAGTTTGTAGAGCGTGAGATACGCCGTGGCAATCATTACGATGCGATTATCATGGATCCGCCTTCCTATGGAAGGGGCCCAAAAGGAGAGATTTGGAAGATTGAAGATTCTATTTATCCATTTGTGCAGCTTTGTGAACAGTTATTGACAGAGGAGCCATTGTTCTTTCTGATCAATTCTTATACGACCGGGCTTCAGCCTGCGGTATTAAGCTATATGATGAGCACCGTATTAAAAAAATATCATGGAACAGTAAAAGCAGATGAAATTGGCTTACCTGTTTCTTCAAATGGTTTAGTGTTGCCATGCGGTGCAAGTGGCAGGTTTGAGTTGTAAAATATTCACGTTAGAAAAACGAGACATCTCTCGTTCCGTTGTTGGAATTCACAAAGTCACGAAAGATGTCTCGTTTTTCTATAAATATTTTACCAGCTGCACCGCATGGCATCACTTGAGCATTCTTATATACGTTTCTGCTTCCCGGACGGTTTCTGTCATGTATTTCATTGCTTCTACCGGGTGGTTTCCGACTGCTGTTTCTCCTGTCAGCATAACAGAGGAAGCACCCTCGCTTACTGCCCGGAAAATATCAGATACCTCTGCCCTTGTCGGGACCGCAGCTTTCTCCATACTATAAAGCATCTGCGTCACTATCATAAACGGCTTTTTTGCTTCCCGGCAAATGCCTGCCAGCTCCGCTTGCACTACCGGAAGTTTCCAAAGTGGCATCGCATTCCCCAAATCTCCTCTGGCAATGACAATTTCATCACAATACGGCAGTAATTCTTTTATGTTCTCTACCCCATCCATATTCTCAATCTTTGCCAGCACACAAAGGTCTGCCGCATCATTTTCTATCAAAACCTGTTTCAATTTCTGTAAATCTTCTTTTCCTCTGACAAAAGGAAGCATCACACCTGTGACGCCATATCTTTTTGCCTGGCAAATATTTTCGATATCACTCTTCGTTAAGGTCGGTGTATCAAACCGAACTCCCGGGACGGCAAGGCTTTTTCCGCTTTTTAAAATACCGCCGCGCACTACTACACATTCCACCGCACGGGAGTTTTTTTCCTCTGCCTTAAGCATAATTTTCCCGTCATCTATCAGAAGATTTCGGCCTTCTTCTAATACTTCAAAAGCAGATTTCGGCACCGGAATTTCTGTCGGGTCAAACAAATTCGTTTCCCCATCTGACATTACGGTAAGATGGTCTCCTTCTGACAATAAGCGTTCCGACAATAGCTTTCCAAGCCGAAGTTCCGGCCCCCGCAAATCTATCAAAAGCTGTAACTCTGTTTTTCCGGCTTTCGCATGTGCGGTTTTTATATTTTGAATCCATCCGCTTACTTCCGGCAGGTTCACATGAGACAAGTTCACCCGAACTCCTGTCATTCCCTGTTCAAACAGCTGTGTCAGCACTTCTGTATTGCAACATGCCGGTCCGACTGTTCCGTATATTTTTGTATTCATAGCCTAAAATACCTTTTTCTTTCTCAAGAGGATAATGACAATGATACAAATCAGCAGAGTTACTGAGCAGATAATCAGAAATCCATATGGTGTATTTGCCAACGGCATCCAACGTTCGTTTACATTCATTCCATAGAGTCCGGAAATAACCGTCGGGATTGCCATGATAACCGTGATAACCGTCAGATATTTCATCACGTTATTCAGACGGTTGTCCATAATCGATGATAACAAATCTCTGGTACCATTGATAATATCTCTGTAAATCGTTGTCATTTCTATCGCCTGTTTGTTTTCGACAATGACATCATCCAAAAGTTCTTTATCCTCCGGATACTGTTCCAAGCGTTTATATCTGGTTAAACGGTCTAGCACCACTCCATTTGCCCGGAGAGAGGTTGCAAAGTAGACAAGTGTAGATTCCAATTCATGCAGTGCAATGATATCCACGTCTTCCGTATCTTTGCCCACACGTTCTTCAATTTCGGTACGTTTTTTATCAATCGTGCGCAGATTGGATTGATAATTTGCTGCTGCATTATACAAAATCTGATAAACAAAACGCAGTCTCTTCTTAGTACTGAATTCTTTTACACGTTTATTGATAAAGCTCTGTAATACCGGAGTATCTTCCGTACATATGGTGACAATAACATCCTGTGTCAAAATGATACCAAGCGGGATTGTCGTATAAACTTGTTTTTCATGACGCACTTCCAAAGCCGGAACATCAACCAAAATCAGTGTATAGCCATCCTGCAATTCGATACGGGAGCTTTCTTCCGGGTCGAGCGCAGCCTGTACATCCTCTATGTCAACCATCAGCTTTTCTGCGATATACTCACACTCTTCCTGTGTTGGTGCAATCATCTGTGTCCAACATCCGTCACATAATTTTTCTTCATTATAAAGGACCTGATCATCTGTTCTAAAGTACTTTACCATAGCCCTTCCTCCTTACTATCAGTTTTGGAGAACTTTCCTATTTTTTATCATAACATATCTGATTTATTTACTCTATGCATTTTACTCAAAATTTACTTTTTCGGAAGCTGAACCAACACAATGGCTCCAAACATCAGCACGCATCCAAAAAGTTCACGGGAACTTAGTGACTGTCCTAAAATAATCCAGCCTGCAATTACCGAAATAACAGACTCCAAGCTCATAATCAAGGATGCAACCGTAGGATTCATGCCCCGTTGTCCCACAATCTGTAATGTATATCCCACACCGCTTGACAGAACTCCCGCATAGAGAATCGGCATCCAGGCCTGTAAAATCTGTTCCATACTGGGTGTCTCAAACAACACCATTCCAATTGTTGCCAAAACCGCGCAGGTTACAAACTGAATACAGGATAATTTTACGCCATCTACTTTCGGGGCAAAATAATCCACCGTCAGAATATGAAACGCAAATACAATAGCGCAAAGGAAAACCAACACATCTCCTTTTTGTATTGCTATACTTCCCGGTTTCATGCAAAGCAGGTATAAACCGATGACCGCCAACAGGACTCCGCACCATATTTTTATGCCGGCTTTTTTCTTC
This sequence comes from uncultured Roseburia sp., assembly GCA_946055175.1. GTDB lineage: Bacteria > Bacillota > Clostridia > Lachnospirales > Lachnospiraceae > Roseburia. The sequence continues at coordinate 3,699 of CAMGET010000019.1, read as the reverse complement.
AAAAAAATGCCAATGATTGGAACAAGTACAATGTACATTGCCGTTATAAAACCGGATTTTCCTACTGTCGTATAGACAATTCCAATCTGTTGCAAAATGCTTGCAAGAAACAATAACGTTCCACAGCAAGCACCGCCTATCATTATAAATTTCGGATTCGTATTCTTTTTTTCAGTATGCCTGTCCTTTATCAAAATATACGGGATCAGCACTATTGCTCCGATGACAGAACGGGACGCCAAAAAAGTAAATGGTCCCACATAATCCATTCCGACGCTCTGTGCTACAAATGCAACGCCCCAGATTGTCGCCGTCAGGAACAAAATTAATGATTGTCTTAATACAAATTTATTCATCACAGCCACCTACTCTATAACGCTGAGTATCCCGAGATTCCCATAAAATAGCAGACTGCAAACAGTAGATGTGCCGGATAGAAAATGTAAAACGGCCATTTTAAATTCAGTCCGCGTTTATTATTATAAATCAGAATCAACGGAATCGAAAGCCAAGCTGTCATATTTTGGATGAACACCAACCCGATGACCATAATCTGGTAGAGTCTGTTGTCGCGGAAAATATACAGGCCCACAATCGCAAAGACTCCCAAAGCACCATAATCCGCTCTTAAGAACTGTGCCAGAGCCATACCTGCCATTACCACTAAAATCTGGCAGAGAATCCTGGTTACAACATTCGATATGCCTTTCTCCTCCACCCATTTGTATGCCATCATGGTAACAAAGCCAATGAAAAGAGTAAAAAATACATTTTGATAACTAATTTCCAACACCTTACTCTGGAACGCCAAGTCAAACGGTATTTCTGAGATCAAAGCAAATGCGAACAAACGAATGGCATATTTTTTTGCATCTTTTGTATGCTTAAAGCCTTCCACCAGTAAAAAGCAGAAAATTGGGAATGCAATTCTGCCAATCATACGGAACATATAATAGGTGCTATACAAATCTGCATGCACTGTTACCCATGCCTTAATCGTTTCTTCGGCTGCTCCGTTTAAGTCACCAAATCCTTCCGCCAGCATCATTCTCATACAGACTGCTGCACCGATATGATCAATCAGCATCGTTATCATTGCGATTATTTTTAATGTACTTCCTGAAATTCCCTTTTTTTTCATCTTACTGCTTGCCTTTCTTTCAAATGGGGCAGGACACTTTCCTATCCTGCCCCAAACTACTCTTTATTCACCTAAAAATTCTGCCACACATCTTTTGTATGCTGCCACAGGATCTGCGGCCTGTGTAATCGGTCTTCCGACTACGATGTAATCGGAACCCCATTCTCTTGCTTTTGCAGGGGTTGCAACACGCTTCTGGTCTCCTACATCCCCATCCGCAAAACGCACTCCCGGTGTAATGGTTAAGAACTTCTCACCACATACCTCATGTACTTTTCCGGCCTCTAAAGGAGAACATACAACTCCATCTAATCCCGCCTCCATTGTATTCTTTGCATAATGCATAACGGTCTCATCAATCGGCTTTTCAATCCAGAGTTCCTGCTGCATTACTTCTTCACTTGTGGAAGTAAGCTGTGTTACCGCTATAAGTAAAGGTCTGGTTCCATCCGGTCTGGTTAAACCTTCCCGTGCTGCAGACATCATACCCTTTGTACCTGCCGCATGTACGTTACACATATCTACATCTAAGTTTGACAATACTGCCATAGATTTTTTAACTGTATTTGGAATATCATGTAATTTTAAATCAAGAAAAATTTTATGTCCCATTTTCTTAATCTCGCGAACAATTTCCGGACCTTCTGCATAAAAAAGCTCCATTCCGATCTTTACAAATGGTTTCTCGTTTTCAAATTTACTTAAGAAGTTAAGTACCTCTTCTTTGCTATTAAAGTCACATGCAATAATCACGTCTTTTGCCATTTTATTAACCATCCCTTCGTATTTTTATCTATCTTAAAAATTATACACACGATACTAATAATTTGCAACGTTAATTCATGGTTTTCACGCAGCCTTTCACTCAACCGTCAGTTGGGTGAAATAAAATCTGCATCTATTGTCCCTTCTTTCCTTTACTGGTATGATAAGCATATCAGCTGATGAAGAATAGAAAGCTTTTCGTAATGTGAGGACAATTCAATGATTAGATTTGAAAAAGTAACTCCGAATAATTGGAGACAGGGATTAAAGGTATCAGAGGCTCAAAAAATGTATGTGGCAAATGATATGCAGATTTTAGCAAGAGCTTATGCTTTTCGCGATATGAGGAGTAATGCACTATTCATATATAACGGAGATACGCCTATTGGAATGGTACTTTATTATGATTGTGATGAATTAAGCTCTTATGTTTTTAGTGAACTATTTATCGATGAAAGATATCAAAGTCAGGGTTTTGGCAGGGAAACAGTGTCTAAGATTCTTGAATTGATGAAGAACGATGGAAAATATGATTGTGTTGTGCTTTGCTATAAAACCGAAAATACCGTAGCCCGAGATTTATATTCAAGTTTCGGATTCAAACACACCGGTGAACAGGACGAAGATGAAATTATAATGAAGAAAAAGCTTTAGTTATTACGATATTGAGTAAAAAAGAATAGAAAGGTGAATTAGTATGATGAATATCGGAAATCAAATTAAAAACTTACGTTTAGAGAAAAAAGTAACACAGGAGGAATTGGCAGAGTACCTTGGTGTATCGGCACAGGCTGTCTCTAAGTGGGAAACTAATGCCAGCACACCTGACATTACATTATTACCGGGGCTCTCTACTTATTTTGGCATCTCAATTGACGAACTCTTTTCGCTCCCGGACGAAGCACAGTACGAGCGTATTGAAAATATGTACTCCCATGAGCGCCGCATTGCTCCGGAAACCTTTGCACACTCTGTTCGTTTTCTGACAGAGCAGATTGCAAAAGACGCAAAAAATGTCAGAGCCTATGAAAACCTTGCCTACCTGTACAATCACAGGGCTGCCAGTGACCACGCCGATGCTTCCGAATATGCCAAACGTGTCTTAGAACTTGAACCGGATAATAAAGGCGGCTGGGTTGCTTTCTTGGAAGCAAACAATGGTGTCTGCGGTGATGAATGGTATGACAATCATTTTACTGTCATTCAGTATTTTAAAGAATTCTTAAAGATAAACCCGAAGAACTACAGCGGATTATATGCTATTATAGTAAATCTGCTGGCAGACGGACGTTTCGACGAAGCCGTTCCTTATATCAAGGAAATCGGAGAAGTAAAGGACAATAATCAAATGTTTATGTATTCCGGCGATGTTGCTTTCGGGCAGGGCAAAATAGAAGAGGCAAAAAAATTATGGAATAAGGCAGTTGAAACCCATCCGGACGAATGGCAGGCTTACTGCTCCCGTGCTGATCGTTTCAAAAAGCTGGGGCTCATTGAAGAAGCCATTGCAGATTATGAGAAATGTGTTGAGATGCAAACTGCTCCTCATATCACAGATGGCTTATATTCATTGGCACAGGTACACGAAATGCTGGGTGACTACGCCGCCGCTATCCGGGACAATGAACGTATTATTGAATATCTGGCAAAAGATTTTGATACAACAGACGGAGAAAGCGTTGATGCAAGGAAACGGGAAATTGAGCGGTTGAAAGGGTATTTAGTTCATTAATTGTTTTTTAAAAGTCTATATCAGAGAAAAGAGAGGCTTCCTATTTTCTTTCTTCGGATGT
>CAMGET010000018.1 GCA_946055175.1 uncultured Roseburia sp. | reverse complement strand
TTTTGTCACGATTATACGTGACAAAAGAAGCGTCCCTCCGTTTTCCCAATTTCATTAATAAGAAGAAGTATCATTGTGCAGAGGACACAACTCTACCAATGCGTATGGTCCATCTTCTGATTCCTTAGAACCACCCAGAATATAGAGACCATATGTGGTGTATGGACATCCACTGCCGGCTAACATACCGGATTCATCACACATAAATGCATAGGCGTGATGGTCACAGTATTCTGTTGGCTCTGTTCCTTCTGCAAAATATTCTGTAATAACGGCGCTTCCGCGAGGATCCATATCACAGACCCCTTCAATCGGGAGTTTCCCGGATTCCTTACATACCTGAACCTGAATAATATTATCAGGCATTTCAAAGTCAGCATAAGGCAAATCCTCATGGATTCGTTTCATAACAGATTTCCAAATCCGTTTCGGATAGGAAGTCTGGGTTCCGGACTGTTTCGCGTTGTCATCATATCCACCCCATACAACACAAGTATAATATGGAGTGAAACCTGCCCATACTGCATCACGGTTTTCTGTGGTAGTACCGGATTTTCCTGCCTGTGCCATTGAATTTCCAAAATATGCTGCAGTACCGGTACCGGCTGTCATAACATCCTGCATGGCACTTGTAAGTAACCATGCAGTAGACTCTTTCAATACGGTATGTGTTTCAGGAGTCGTATTGTCTAATAAAACGTTTCCGTCATGGTCTAAAATTTTTGTATAAAATCTTGGCTTATTGTAGGTTCCGGCATTTGCAATGGTCGCATATGCCGCGGTAAGCTCAAGGTTTGTAACACCATTTGTCAGACCGCCAAGGCAGAAGGACTGGTTGTCTGCTTCATCGGGACTGATGGTGGTAAAGCCAAAGTCCATTGCGTAACTGTGACCAAGTCTTGTGCCAATCTGTGTATAGGTTTTTACGGTTACTACGTTAATAGAGGAAGTGATTGCTTCACGTAAGGTTGTATAACCGCGGTATCTTCCATCATAGTTTGAAACTAAACGTTCTTCTTCCCCTGAGTAAGCAAATGGGGCATCATCCTGCACCGAAGCAAGGGTTAATCCACCTGCATCTAAGGCTGCTGCGTAGCAGGCAATAATCTTAAAGGTGGAACCCGGCTGACGGGTTGTATTTGTGGCACGGTTTAAGGTCTTGCTGGCAGCCTTATCGCCGCGACCGCCGACAATGGCTTTTACCTCTCCGGTGTCATTATCAATAACCGTAAGGGAAGCCTGTGGCTGAACGGTAAAAATAACAGATTCCCCTTTTATTTCATCACCTTCCTCCATGATATCAGCCTTATACTGCTCGATTGCAGCTTCTGCATCTTCCTGGGTGGCAAAATTTATATTGTAAGTCTTTTTATTGCTGCGGTAATAAGACAACATGGTCTGCTCACTGTAGTTTTTAATAGTTCCGTCAGCTTTCTTGATGGTTAGTCTGTAAGAGAAGGACACTTTTGGATCCATCGGATAGTTATCAAGGTTATTGACTTCTTCATCGCAAATCGCCTGAATGTCAGGGTCCTGTGTGGAGTAGATGGTAAGTCCGCTCTGATAAAGTGCCTTATAGGCCTCAGATTCTGAGAAACCTTTTCTCTCAATCAAATCTTCAATAATCTGGTCAGTTAATTCGTCGACAAAATAACTGTTGACACTTGCTTCACCGGTCTCAATGTTTACAATTTGAATACGGTCATAGACATTGTCTGCAAGTGCTTCATCATATTCCGCCTGTGTGATATAGCCCTGCTCTAACATGTTTTTCAGAGTTTTTTCCCGTCTTTTTGCATTGTTCTCAGGATAGCTGATGGGGTTTAAAGAAGACGGATTTTGTGTAGTAGCAGCTAATACAGCACATTCGGAAAGTGTTAAGTCAGAAACCGATTTTCCAAAATAACGTTCTGAGGCAACACTTACACCTAAGGTATTCTGCCCTAAGTTAATTGCATTTAAGTAATTTTCCAAAATCCAGTCCTTATTATTGACCTGTTTTTCCAACTGAACTGCCAGATACTGTTCCTGAACTTTACGTTCCACCTTTTCAATAAAGGAAGATTCTCCAGCCCAAACATCTGATAGAACCGTGTTCTTTAATAACTGCTGTGTAATAGTGCTCGCTCCCTGATTGAAATGGAATCCATTCAAAATACCCTGAATACCGGCACGAACGATACCCTGTAAGTCGATACCATTGTGTTCATAGAAACGTTCATCCTCCAGTGCAACAAAGGCATGTTGCAAATCCAATGGAATTTCATCAATCGTTACATATTTACGATTTGAGCCGCTGGCTACCAGTGTAGCAGTTTTATTTCCCTTGTTATCTAAAACGATTGTCTGATAACCTGTCGGTGTCGCATCTAACTGGTCAATGGAAGGAGCAGAATCGATAATTCCTTTCCACACACCAAAAGCTGTACTTCCGCCTAAAATGAGTACAACAAAGAAAAATACAAGTAAGCCTTTGAAAAAAGTGACATAAGCCTTTTTCTTATAAACGGTCGACTTGGAAGTCAACTGAGCCGCTCTTTTCTTGGCACCTTTTTTACCATAATTCATAAACTACCATACCTTTCTATCTTAAACTTCAAAGATACCATCTATGTATTATACCAAAGAAATGCATTATAATAAAGTAGAAGTTGATTTTTTAATAAATTCCATGATAGTATTTTGATACAGACAGAAAAAAATATTCAAAGAAGGAAATGAAAGAAACAGGATGAAAACAGTTTATTGTGGCGGCGAGGGAGAAATAGTTGAAAAAAAATCGCGTTTTATTGCAACAGTCAGACCGGTAAATTCCGAAGAAGAAGCAATTGCGTTTATTAATGAAATGAAAAAGAAATACTGGGATGCCAGACATAACTGCTCTGCGTTTGTCATTGGCGAGCATCAGGAAATCACCCGCTGCAGCGATGACGGAGAACCGGCACAGACAGCAGGCAGACCGATGTTAGATGTATTATTAAAGGAAGAAATTCATAATGCGGCAGTGGTGGTGACACGCTATTTTGGAGGAACCCTGCTTGGAACAGGCGGTTTGGTCCGGGCTTATCAGAAGGCTACCCAGGAAGGACTGCTTGCCAGTGTGGTGATTGATAAGAAGCCGGGAAGAGTACTGAAAGTCAGAACAGATTATACGGGACTGGGAAAAATCCAGTATCTGATAGGAAAAGAAAATCTCACAATCATAGATACCATTTATACGGAACAGGTAGAAATTTTGGCTATGGTACCTGAGGAATTGCAGACAAAAATGGAAAAAGAGATGATAGAAGCTACCAGTGGAAATGCTGTTATCTCCTGGGGAGAAGAGGTACTCTATGCCATGGTTGAAAAAAACTTGAAAATTTTTGAGAAAATCTCTTGACTTTTTAGGGGTAGCCTTATATAATGGCTATTGTTGACGGCGGAAAAGTCAACAAAATATAGAAATAGGGCTATCGCCAAACGGTAAGGCAACGGACTCTGACTCCGTCATTTCAAGGTTCGAATCCTTGTAGCCCTGCTAACAAGCACCACATTTGTGGTGCTATTTTTCTTTATATTTCAAAAGGAAGAAGAAGATGTACCAATATAAAAGCAGAGTAAGATATAGTGAAGTAAATAGTAACAAAGTGATGACACTTTCCGCATTAACCGACTATTTTCAGGATTGTTGTACTTTTCAGTCAGAAGATCTGGGAGTGGGAATGGATTATCTTAATGACCTCGGTGGCGCATGGATTCTATCATCATGGGAGATTGTAATAAATAAAATGCCGCTTGTGGCAGAGAAAATTACAGTAGGTACCTGGCCGTGTTCTTTTAAGGGATTTTATGGAACACGTAATTTTTGTATTCAGAATGAACAGGAAGAAACGGTTGCTTTTGCTAATTCGCTTTGGGTGTATATGGATCAGAACACAAAGAAACCGGTAAAAATTGCAGAACCTTTTATTGAGGCATATAAGAATCAAATTGAGCCACAGATTGATTTTACGTGGTCAGATCGCAAGATTAAAGTGGAAGGTAATGGGATAGAAGGTAATCCGGTAGAAGTGCATCAATTTTTTATTGATACGAACCAGCATATGAACAATGGAAAATATATTATGCTGGCAGAGGAATTTTTGCCGCAGGACTTTTTGCTGCGACGTATCCGGGTCGAATATCGAAAAGCTGCGGTTTTAGGAGATGTATTATTTCCTGTTATATATAAGCAGGAAGACGGCATTACGGTGATGCTGACGGATGGGGAAAAGAAACCCTATGCAATTGTGCAATTTATTAAGGATATGAAATAATTCGGAGGAAAAATGTTAAAATTAGGAGAATATCAGGAACTTACGGTTGTAAAAAGAGTGGCATTCGGTGTGTATCTGGCAGAAGACGGGGAGACAGAAAGTCGTGTATTACTGCCGGAGAAACAGGTTCCGTCAGATACAAAAATCGGAGACAGAATAAGCGTATTTTTATACAAGGATTCTAAGGATCGTATGATTGCGACTACCAATTTGCCGAAACTTACATTGGGTGGTTTGGCAGTTTTAGATGTAATAGAGGTAGGAAAAATCGGAGCCTTTTTAAACTGGGGACTGGAAAAGGATTTGTTTCTGCCATTTCATGAAATGACCAGAAAAGTGGAGGCAGGAGATGAAATTCTGGTAACACTTTACATTGATAAAAGCAGCCGTTTGTGTGCCAGTATGAAGAAACTGTATGATTTGCTTGCAAAGGATTCACCGTACAAAGCAGGAGATGTTGTGAACGGAAGAATTTATGAATTCAGCGATAATTTTGGAACTTTTCTTGCCATAGATGATAAATATTCTGCGATGATTCCGCGTCATGAGGATTGCAGCAGATTTCGTGTGGGCGATGTAGTGGAGGTTAAGGTTACAAAGGTAAAAGAGGACGGCAAACTGGATGTAACTCTTCGCGATAAGGCATACATTCAGATGGAGGATGATGCCGAACTGGTTATGCAGGTGATTGAAGAATTCGCCGGAGTACTTCCATTTAGCGATAAGGCTTCTCCGGAGGTTATCAAAAGAGAAACCGGTTTAAGCAAGAACGCATTTAAACGTGCAGTAGGGAAATTATACAAAGAGCATCGAATAGAAATTACGGATAAAAGCATTCGCAAATTAAAATAGAAATGACTCGGGTTGACAGAAGAAAAACGCTTTGTTATAATATTTGTGCAATAATTTGTAATAAATTTGTAACAAATGATTGGGAGGAAGTAGTTACATTATGAGAAGAGAATGGATTAGATTCGTAAGTACGATGCTTGTGAGCGGACTTCTGGTAAGCGCGTCACCGGCTTATATATATGCATCAGGAGCAGATGTGAGTGCTACTGAGATGAAGGAGACGGAGTCGGAAAACGGAGTGCCGTTTGCCGGCGTATCACTGGCATTCTCTGTTTGCGCAGCGGAAGGAAATGCAAAAGAGGTTTCCATGCTTGCAGAGGCTTTAAAAAGAATCAGTGAAAAAGTGACACCGGTGGTAGAAGAACCAAAATCGGAGTATGCCGATATTGCAATTGCACAGGTGGATAATTATGTAAACGTCCGTGCAGAGGCGAATACAGAAAGTGAAGTGCTTGGAAAACTTTATAATAATTCAGCGGCAACGGTATTGGAAACGACAGAGAACGGATGGTATAAAATTACTTCCGGAAATGTAACCGGTTATGTAAAGTGCGAATATGTAGTAGCTGGAGATGAGGAACTCGCAAGAAAAGCAAGTACCAGATATGCAACTGTTACGACACAAACACTCTATGTTAGAATGGAACCTACTACAGAATCAAAGATTCTTACCATGCTTCCGGAGGGAGACGATTTTGTGGTTGTAGATGAATCTATGCGGGAAAACGGCTGGGTTAAGGTTACAACCGTAGAAGGCGAAGGCTATGTTTCTACTGACTATGTAGAATTATGGACGGATTTTGTGACGGCTGAATCAAAAGAAGAGGAAGCAGCCCGCTTAAAGAAAGAGGAAGAAGAACGTAAAAAAGCAGCGGCAGCTGCTGAAGCGGCAAGAAAGAAAAAAGAGCAGCAGGCTGCGGCAGAAGCGGAAAGCGCATCAGGCAGTACCAGCTACGTTGCTCCAAGCAGTTCAAACGGACAGGCGGTTGTGGATTATGCATGCCAGTTTATCGGAAATCCATATGTATATGGCGGTTCCAGCCTGACAAACGGTACCGATTGTTCCGGATTTGTAATGTCAGTATATGCTGCATTTGGCGTGTCATTACCACATTCTTCCAAGTCAATGAGAAGTGTTGGATATGAAGTAAGTACTTCTGAAATGTTGCCGGGCGATATTGTATGCTATAGTGGACATGTGGCGATTTATGTTGGAAATGACACCATTGTACATGCAAGTAATAAACAGGAAGGAATTAAACTTACTTCTCCTGTTTCTTATAAAACAGTTATTTGCGTACGCCGTATCTTCTAATTAAATGAGAGACGAGACTGTTACGAAAGTAGCAGTCTTTTTTTGCGTTTTTGTATAGTAAATTGTTTATATAATTGCTGTATACTAAAGAAAACTCGTATATCAACACTGCCATGAATCAGAGTTTTTTTATCTGATAGGAAGAAAAAAGTAAAGGGAATAACGGATGGATAAAACAGATTATAAAAAAGAATACATGGAAAGACTGTTGGATTTTCTGGATAAACTTTTATATACAGCCTTTCTGTTAAAGAAAGAAAAGGATTTTGAAAATCTGCCCATGCGCGGTTTGGTGATCACAGAGGGAGAGGTAGATCAGGCTTTTGCGCAGATGCATGCGAGCCTGAAGATACCGGAGGATGCCATGGAACTTCTGGTGCAGAATGAGAGAGAGATTCGTGATATAGAGAAAAAGGCAGGGGATTCCCTGCCCTTTTTTGTTCTGTGTCAGACCTTTTTGCTGACTGGGCTGGAGCGGCTGGCACTGATCCTTAGCGCAGCCCCCTTTTTTAACCGTAAATACGAGAAAATTTACGGTTATCTTCAGGATCGGGTGGATGTTCTGGAACCTACCAGAGGGCTGTGTGTTTCTCTGGCGGAATTGTTGACTGATGACATTGAGGAGGAAATAGCCGTTTTTTTGTCTGATAGAGGTAATCTGCATTTTATGCTGGAGGTTTCCGGCGGGGAACAGAAGGGGCTGCCTCCTGTCTGTCGGCTGAAACCCAGAGTGATAGATTTCCTGTCTGGTTCCTGGAAACTGTCAGACCGGTTGAAAAGCCGGAGTGTGATATTTAATCCTTTGGAGAAACTGGCACCTATGGAGATTCGGGAGGATTATCTGGAGCGTTTGTGCAGACTCTGGGATCATTTGTTGACAGAAAAGCATGACAATGGCATGGAGCTCTCCTATATGATACTGCTATACGGCAGAAGCGGCATTGGAAAGCAATTTTTGCTGAAGCATCTGGCTGCAAAGAAGAATTTACACTTGTTATTTTTTGATATTTCAGAGCTGATGTATGAAAAAGAGGACGTTCTGGAGAAGGTGCTGGAGGAACTGTTTGTAGAGAGTATGCTGCAGCAGGCGCAGATTGTATTGACGGGCGCAGAACTGGTACAAGAATCTGAGGAAGAGTCACATGAGAAGCGGCAGGACCGCAGAAAGGAAATTTTTTCCTGGATAGAAAAGCATTTCTCCCTGTTTTTTCTTCTGGCGGAAGAGAAAGAAGAACAGACGGGAGATTTTCCGGGGCAGACGGTCAGTATGGAACTGCCTTCCCTGACAGCCGGCGAGAAGGTTCACTTGTGGGAAGCCTGGGGTAGGGAGTATCCGTTGCAGCAGGATGTGGATCTGGAGCAAAATGGCAATAAATATAATCTGACACCGAAGGGCATCCGGGATGTACTGGACACGGCAGACCTGGTGGCAGGGATGGAAGGACAGGATCACATTTCACAGGAGCATATCCGGCAGGCAGTAAAACAAAACCAGCAAAATCAGCTGGGAAGCTATGCAACACTTATCAACAGCTGTTTTCTATGGGAAGATTTGATTTTGGGCGAGGAACAGAAGGCACAGATGCGTATGGTCTGTGACCAGATGAGATACAGGGCTGTGGTAGGAGAACAGTGGGGGTTCCATAAAAAAACACCTTATGGAAGAGGACTCTCCGTTTTATTCTATGGCCCCCCGGGAACAGGAAAAACGATGGCAGCACAGGTGATGGCTTCCGAGCTGTGTCTGGATTTGTATCGCATTGAGCTCCCTGCGGTGGTAAGCAAGTATATCGGCGAGACAGAGAAAAATCTGGAGGAAATTTTTGAACAGGCGAAGAAAAGCCAGGTTATCCTCCTTTTTGATGAGGCGGATGTTCTCTTTTCCAAACGGACAGAGGTTCGGGATTCCAATGACAAGTACAGCAATATGGAGGCGGCCTTCCTATTACAGAAAATGGAGGAATATGAGGGAATTACCGTATTGGCCACCAATTTCCTGCAGAATTTTGACGAAGCATTTAAGCGCCGTATGAAGTTTATTATTGACTTTCCCTTTCCGGACATTGCACAGCGTCTTCAGATATGGAAGCAAGTATTCCCGAAGGAAACACCAATCGAGGAAGAACTGGATTATGAGTTTCTGGCGCAGAGTTTTGAATTATCCGGCAGCAATATCAAGAACGTAGCGCTACACGCAGCTTTTCTTGCGGCAGCAGAGAATTGCAGGGTAGGTATGCGCCAGATTGTGGCAGGAGTCCGCAATGAATTTATAAAGAGCGGGAAGACGCTGACAAAGGAACAGCTGGGACAATACTATATGTTGCTCTAAAAACATTATGTATAGCAAATTGTATAGAGTAGAACAGTATCATAGAAGTAATAAAGGCAGGAATCCCTAAAAAAGGAGGAGCATGTATATGGGAGGTTATAAGGCAAAACTTAAGTCAAAGATTAAGTCGAAATTGAAGGCGAAATTCAGTTCGAGTTCTAAGCTGGAGAAACCGAGTACTCCGGATATAAAAAGGTCGGATGTGTCTCGTTCAAATGAGCAAATATCGAAAGAACTGCAGTCTAGACAGGGGAATGCTGCTGAACCGACTAGTGTAACTAGGAAAGTCGACCCTGAACAGACACTGGAACGCAATCCAAATGCACATAAAGGTTCTTTTGGGAATACTTTTTTTATGAATGGCAGAATTCAGCAATTTAAGAATAACAGCTCCTGGGGGGCAGTTCCGACCATTAAACAGGAGATGGCTCAAGCAATGGCAAAGGATGCAAATGCTACGCATGAGGAAAGGCAAAAAATATGGGGCGAGGAAACAAAGAGGTTTAATACAGCACACCTGAATAAAGACGAGAAGAAAAAACTTGATAGTGTCATAAATAAATTGCAGGATCTATATGTAGGAGTCGATTCTTATCGGAAATATTCGGAGACCTACTATTGTGCGATTATGAATACTTTGGCGCGTACCGGTAAGCCACCGAAGACGGTTTGGGATAATGGAAAAGAGTTGTCTGTGACGGAGGAAGGTGTAAAAATTGCGATGGATGCTTTGAAGGCCATGTCTAAGGATATGGAGGAAGGCTCCCATTCCCGACTGCAAAAGGATAGAATTGTATATCGAGGTGTAGGAGGTAAGTCGTATACCGATAATGTCCTGCGTAAGCAGTTGGGAATTGGAACGGAGGTGACAGGGGAAGAGCTGAATCGCAAGCTAAAGGGAGCTGTCCTTTTTGACAAGGCCTTTACAAGTACCACTCTGGATCCGAGTGTGGCGGAGACTTTTGCGAAGGAAAACAGTGGGAAGGAAGAAGCCACAATTCTTCAAATCTATGCCCACAAGGGGCTGAAATCGCAATTTCTGGCGCCAATCAGCAAGTATGGATATGAAGAGGAACTTTTGGTAGATCAGAATGCGCCGCTTAGAATTCTTGATGTGACTATGGAGGAGGATCCAGAAACCGGAATCAAATACAGACTTGTGAAAGCAGAGTTATTGAGCTTTTTTGCCGGCTCACATCGGGCTAGAGTGTCGAATAATTATGATGTAAATCAGTCTGGAGACACTGATTTAACATCGCGAGGCTCGATTTCCCAGACGAAAAGCGAATCATCATCCGGGGAAGGAAGCGAGTTTAGATCACTGATTAAAGTGTCTGAGAAAGAAGTGGAGTAATTTGAAATATGCAAAAAAAGACTGGCAGCGTTCCGATGGTAAATACCGAAGTCTTGGGAAGGAAAGCCGGGAGAAGGAAAAACAGCTTAGTGCCTATCATCCTGCAGGATGGGAAAATACAAAGGAACGCCGTCCAAATGAGATGATGAGGATGGAAAGCTCCTATGGCGGAATTGCACTGGGGGCAAATCGCTGTCAGAAGATGACTATGGTGGTGCATGAGAAACGCAGAAGCCGGGGAGAGGGACTTAAGTGGGATAATCGGGAGCTGGAGGGAAGTCATACAGTTCCCATCAGTGAATTACGAGGAGATTTTCGGACAAATAGTCATAGCCGCAGAGACAGTGCGTTTGCCTATGAGGAAAGTTTACAGGAGTCGCCTCTTCGTATGATGGAGCGGCTGCAGGAAATGATGGATGAGAATTACCAACTGAGCGGACAGAAAGTCCTGCCGTTTCTGAATCGAAAACGGGATGCGGCTTGGAGAAAAGAAATTCAGGAAAACTTAAGAGAAAGCCTGGAAAAGGAAAATCGGTCGGGATATCTGCTATGGAGTAGGAGGCAGGAAGCTTTTGCACGGGAGCAGTCGGAAAAGAGCGAAATGTACCGGCGCTTTTATCGGGAGCTTCAGTTTGCCAGAGAAAAGTCGAGAAAGCTGATGGGGAAAGGGGATGGATTTTTATCCGGTCTTATGCAAACTGCCCTGCAGGAAATAGATGAGGGAACGCAGGAGGAGAATCTTACAGAAAATCAGGAAGAGAAAAGGGACTGCAAAAAGCCCTAGGACAAAAGTTCCAGCCATGTTTTTATGGTTGGAACTTTTTTATGTAATACAAAAAATAATGTTGTACGACAATTTGAAACAGATGTATGCTGAATAAAAAAAGTCAATTATACAAGGTGCACAAAATGTAAA
>CAMGET010000017.1 GCA_946055175.1 uncultured Roseburia sp. | reverse complement strand
GGCTTGGATGTGGACAAACCGAGAAATCTGGCAAAATCGGTTACAGTAGAATAAACTTCCGATTTTTCATAAAGTTTTGATAATTTCATCACATTTTGAACACAATTACGGGTTAAACTCTGAGTATAAAATGAAAACAGGAAGGAAGTAGGAATCATGGAATACCAGAATAACATATATGGTCAGAATCCGGACCAGCAAAACGGACAGAACCAGCAGAATGGTTACGGTCAGCCAAATTATACGTATTATAACAACAATGCGTACCAGAATTACACACCTTATCAGGAACCTCAGAAAGAGAAGAAAAAACGGGAACATAAGTCAAACGGCTTTGGCAAAAAGCTGATGAAATGTGCAGCGTTAGCTCTTGTATTTGGATTGGTAGCAGGAGGCGTCATGGTAGGCGTTCAATATGCAGCTGCTCCACTGCTTCAGACGAGCAATAATGGAGGCTCATCGGGACAGCCTGTATTGTCTAACTCGGACAAGAACATTACTTCTACCTCAGTATCTAACACCTATGTAGCAGTCGATGTATCAGATATTGTTGAAGAGGTTATGCCTTCCATCGTAGCGATTACCAATATCAGTGAGACAGAGTATCGGAGCTTCTGGGGCGGTTCCCAGACATACGAAAGCACGAGTTGCGGCTCGGGTATTATTATCAGTAATGATGGAAATTATCTGTATATTGTGACCAATAATCATGTTATTAACGGAGCAAAGACCTTGACGGTTACTTTTGCAGACAATGCGACGGTAGGTGCAGAAGTAAAGGGTGCAGATCCATCTATGGACCTTGCGGTCGTAAAGGTAGATTTAAACAGTATTCAAAGCAGCACCATGGATGCAATTAAGATTGCAACAATTGGCAGTTCAGATGAACTCCGCGTTGGTGAAGCAAGTATCGCAATTGGTAATGCTTTAGGATATGGACAGTCCGTGACAATGGGGGTTATCAGTGCTTTAAACCGTACGGTAACAGTATCTGATTCCAACAGCGGCACCAGCTATACAGCGGAACTGATTCAGACGGATGCTGCAATTAACCCGGGTAACAGTGGTGGTGCATTATTAAATTCAAAAGGCGAAGTCATCGGTATTAACTCTGTGAAATACTCAGATACAGATGTGGAAGGTATCGGTTATGCAATCCCGATTGATAAAGCAGCACCAATTATTGAAGAACTGATTACAAAAGAAAAAGTTGATAAATCTGACAGTTCTTATTTAGGAATTGCCGGTGTAGATGTGACAAATGATGTAGCAGGCACCTACAATATGCCTACCGGCGTTTTCGTTGCACAGGTATTAGAAAATTCAGCAGCGGAACAGTATGGTATTTTACCGGGCGATATTATTGTTGCATTTGAAGGAAAAGAAATCACAACCATGGAGTCTTTAACCGATACGTTAGAGTACTATGCGGCAGGAACTACGGTTGAGATTACGGTAATGCGTTCTAACAACGGACAATATGAGGAAAAAGTGGTAGAAGTCGTATTGGGACGGAAAAATTAAAAAGTAAGAAAAATGGCGTCACTTCATTGCGTGACGCCATTTTTTTGTAATGAGTTTTCTTAGTGTTCCATCTTCCAGTATGCAACGCTGTATGGCGGTAATACACTGCCGCCACCGAAGTCATGTGATTCTCCGGTTAACAGGTCAACTGCCCTGCCACAGCCTGCATCAAAATTTGCTGTATAGGCTTCACCGTCTGCATTGATTGCAACAAGGATACGCTCATTGTCGCTCTTACGTTCAAAAATGCATTGTTTATTGGTTAAGACGACAGAACGGAAAGAGCCGTAGTTTAAGGCTTCTGATTCTTTCTTTGCTTTTGCCAATACGGCAATCGCATCTGTTAATTCGTTCCATTCCGGAGCTTCAAAGCTGGCACGAAGTGCAGGGTCACCTTCTGATTTCTGGGCTTTTGCACCCCATTCACTGCCATAGTACACACAAGGAATTCCCGGCATACCAAATGCCAGACCATAAATTAACGGTAGATGTTTTTCGTTGGTTAAGATGCTGGCAACACGGGTGACGTCGTGGTTATCTACAAAGGTGAGCAGGTGTTTGCCACGGTATAAGGTCCAGTTTTCCGGTCCGAACTGTCGGAGCAGGGAATGGACGATTTCGAACATATTCATGCTGTTAAAGCTGGAGTAAAGTCCCTTGTAACATTCGTAGTTGGTAACAGAATGTAGCATGGAGTCATTCATCCACTGGTTGTAATCACCGTGCAGGGTTTCTCCTACTAAGAAGAAATCCGGTTTTAAGCTGTCGCAGTAGCTTCTTAATCTGCGAAGGAAATCTTTATCTAAGCAGTAGGCAACGTCCAAACGGAGCCCGTCAATGTCAAATTCTTCTACCCAGCCTTTGATGGCAGAAAAGATATGCTGAACGACTTCTTCATTACGAAGGTTTAATTTTACCAGATCATAGTTGCCTTCCCAGCCTTCATACCATAAGCCGTCATTGTAATTGGAATTGCCGTCAAAATTGATATGAAACCAGTCTTTATAAGGAGAGTCCCATCGTTTTTCTAATACGTCCTGAAAAGCCCAGAAACCACGCCCTACATGGTTAAAGACACCATCGAGTACGACGCGAATACCTTCGGCGTGAAGATTGCCACAGATTTTCTTGAAATCTGCGTTGTCGCCGAGACGGGTATCAATTTTGGTATAGTCTCTGGTGTTATATCCATGGGTATCGGATTCAAAAAGCGGAGAGAAGTAAATCGCATTTGCTCCTAGTTTTTTGATGTGTGGAATCCAATCGTTTATTTTGGTAATTCGGTGCATCGGAACACCATCATTTTCAAAAGGTGCACCACAAAATCCCAATGGATAAATTTGATAAAATACGCTTTCATAAGCCCACATAATATTAAGCCCTCCTTGTTGTCATATTTTTTTGATTGGAAATCATGTTTTTGGATTTCCGGACACAGGCTCTTTGTGCAGTAATGACTGTATTTCTAAGTCCTCCGGATTCTAATGCGGCTACGGCTTCGATGGTCGTACCGCCCGGTGAACATACGGCATCTTTTAGCTCACCCGGATGCTTGCCGGTGTCTAAGACCATTTTTGCGGCTCCGAGTACAGACTGGGCAGCAAATTTGTAAGCCATAGAGCGGGGCATTCCATCCGCTACCGCGGCATCTGCCATTGCTTCAATAAACAGATAGACATAGGCAGGAGAAGAACCGGAAACGCCGATGACGGTGTCCATTAGATTTTCTGTCACGATTTCTGCTTTGCCAAAACAGTCAAACAGCTGCTTCGCATAGGCCAATTCTTCCTCGGTAACATTTGAATTCGCACAGAGCGCGCTCATTGCTTCCCCTACGAGAGCAGGTGTATTTGGCATGGCACGGATGATTTTTGCTTCTTTACCAATCATTGCTTCGATATCAGAAATAGTTTGCCCGGCGGCAATCGAAATAATCACACAATCCGGTTTTAAGGAAGGTGCAATAGCCGGAAGAATTTCTGCGAATTTATTTGGCTTTACTGCTAAAAATAAAAGATTGCTTGCAGCTGCCACTTCTTCATTATGAAGAGTTGTCTTAATCCCATAAGCTGTTTCTAATTTTTTAAGTGTAGCAGGGGTGTGGGCACTTGCAAAAATCTGTGTCGGAGTAAGAAAACCGGACTTTAAGATACCGCCAATCATGGCACTGCCCATATTGCCTGCGCCGATAAATCCAATTGTGTCTGCTGTCATAAAATCGTCCTTTCCGTTGATGAAATACAGAATGAAAAAGCCGGCTGGTTTCAGCCGGCTCACATTTATAATTGTACCATATGTAATGAGATGTCACAAGCCCTTAAAAATCAGTAAGATTTGCAGCGCGTTTCTCAAGGAATGCGGTCATACCTTCTGCCTTGTCATGAGTAGAGCAGGTAACACCAAACAGATTTGCTTCCATTTCAACGGCGTTCTTAATGTCCATGTCGTAACCATTGTTGATAGCTGCCTTTGCAATAGAAACAGCGTAGCTTCCTTTGGAAACAATCTTAGCTGCCATTGCCTTTGCAGTAGCCATTAATTCTTCTGCAGGAACAACTTTATTTACAAGACCGATGCGGTAAGCTTCTTCTGCGCTAACGTTGTCGCAGGTGAAGATCATCTCTTTTGCACGTCCCATACCAACTAAGCGGGCAAGTCTCTGGGTACCGCCAAAGCCCGGGATGATACCAAGACCACATTCCGGCTGTGCAAAGACTGCATTTTCAGAAGCAATACGGATATCACATGCCATAGAGATTTCGCAACCACCGCCAAGTGCAAATCCGTTTACGGCACAGATGGTAGCCTGACGCATATTCTGTAATTTGAAGAAAGGAACGGAAGCCTTCATACCAAAAGCTCTTGCTTCTGCAGCGGTAAAGTTAACCATTTCTGCAATGTCAGCACCTGCAACGAAGGATTTGAATGGGTTGCCCTTCTTGTCAGGACCGCCTGTTAAAATCAAAACTTTTACATCATCTCTTGCTTCGATTTCGGTTAAAGCAACGTTTAATTCATCCAGAGTCTCACTGTTTAAAGCATTTAATGCTGCAGGTCTGGAAATAGTAAGAACGGCGATTTCGTTCTCGACTTCTAATAACAAATTTTTGAATTCGCTCACGGTAAATTCCTCCTAAATACTTTGATAAAAAATTAACAAAACACTAATATTAGAGTACTATTTTTATGCCTTTTTGTCAATATAAAAATAGTGTATAATAGGGACGTGTGAACAGGAAAAATGGAAGTAGAAAGAGAGCAATTTATGATACAGGATTTTGATTTGGCGGTCTTAACAGAGCCCCTTTTAGCATGGTATGAAAAAAACAGACGCGTGCTGCCGTGGCGGGAAGAGGCGACACCGTATAAGGTATGGGTGTCTGAAATTATGCTGCAGCAGACCAGGGTGGAAGCGGTGAAGCCTTTTTTTGAACGTTTCACAAAACGACTGCCCGATGTAGCGGAACTGGCAGCATGCCCGGAGGATGAGTTGCTAAAGCTTTGGGAAGGCTTAGGCTACTATAACCGTGTGCGGAATATGCAAAAGGCTGCCATTTTTGTCATGGAAGAGTATGGCGGTGTCCTGCCGGCTGATTATGAGGCACTGCTGAAACTAAAGGGAATCGGAAGCTATACGGCAGGAGCAATTGCTTCGATTGCATATGGGATACCGGTGCCTGCGGTGGATGGAAATGTACTTCGTATTTTGACCAGGGCAGCAGCGGATGATACGGATATTATGAAGGCTTCTTTTCGGAAACAGGTGGAGGAGCAGCTGACCTCTTATATGCAAAGTGATGCTTTTGATGAAGCTTGTTCCGGTGCGTATAATCAGGCCTTGATGGAACTTGGGGCGACCGTCTGTGTGCCAAACGGGGCACCAAATTGTGAAGTCTGTCCCTGGAATGCATACTGCCTGGCAAGAAAGAATGGAACGATGATGGAGTATCCGGTGAAAAGTAAGGCGAAAGCCAGACGTATCGAGAAAAGGACTGTTTTTGTCATTCGGGACGGAGAAAAAGTGGCAATTCGGAAACGTCCGCCGAAGGGCCTTTTGGCAGGACTTTATGAGCTGCCGAACGTGGAAGGAGAGCTATCACAGGATGAGGCTCTTGCACTGGTGAAGAAAATGAAACTTTTCCCACTTCGAATTCAAAAATTAGGAGAGGCGAAGCACATTTTTTCACATGTGGAATGGCAGATGAACGGCTATGCGATTCTGGTGGAAGAACCGGATTCACAAGCGGAAAGCGGGGAACTTCTTTTTGTGGAAGCAGAGGATTCGAAAGAACATTATGCGATTCCGGCAGCCTTTGCAGCTTATGCAGAATATATGGGAATCAAAATCGGGCAGGAAAAATTTTTGGAAGAGTTCTAAAAAAAGAGGGAGCCGGTGTATCATACACCGGCCATTCATATGAAAAAGATTATGTATTGAAAGTGAAGTAGTTCACTATATCGCGGGAGGAACCTTGCCTGTTCGGCAAGGCAACCTGCTTACACAGGTTTGAAAAAAGTTTTATTCATTCATTAATTTAACTAGAGTATAAAGGGAAATTGTGACTCCCGTATGATTGCTTTGTGAGAATTTTGTAAATAAAATATGAACAAAAGGGGTTGTTTTGTTCAAAAAGTCGTGACTATGGTACCAGAAAAATGGTGATATGGGTATCAAATTGTGAACGAAAATGCATTTAGAATGTCTTAAGAAAAAAATAAATTGGCTTATATTGGGAAAGAGTGTATAATTAAACAGATGGAGGATTAGATATGTACGATTGTATAGTAATAGGTGCCGGTGTTGCCGGCGCAGTAGCAGCGAGAAAGCTGGCAGAAGAAGCAGATAAAAAAGTTTTGATTGTAGAGCGCAGAAATCATATTGCAGGGAACTGTTACGATGTGGCGGATGATTACGGTATTTTGATTCATGAGTATGGCCCACATATTTTCCATACGAATCTGGAGGAAGTATATGAATTCTTTTCCCGGTTTACGGATTGGTATGCGTTTGGACATGAAGTTGTGGCTAAGGTTGGAGAGGAACTGATTCCGGTTCCGTTTAATTTGAACACCTTACATATGGTTTATGACAAGGAAAAGGCAGACCGGTTAGAGCAGAAACTGATTGCCACCTATGGTGAGGGAAGCCGTGTGCCGATTATGAAGCTTCGTGAGAATGAAGATGAGGATGTACGCGAAATTGCCCAGTATGTATATGAAAATGTATTCTTAAAATATACAATGAAGCAGTGGGGACAGAAGCCGGAGGAGATTAGTCCTGAGGTAACCGGAAGAGTTCCGGTGTTGATTTCTTATGATAACCGTTATTTCCAGGATAAGTACCAGGGAGTGCCAAAGGATGGTTTTACCCCGATGTTTGAAAAAATGCTGGATCATAAGAAAATCGAAGTGATGTTGGATACCGACTGCAGAGAACTTTTAAGTTTTGCAGAAAATCAGATTTATTTTAAGGGCGAGCCGTTTGACGGTGAGGTGATTTACACCGGTGCTTTGGATGAACTGTTTGACTGTCGGTTCGGAAGACTCCCGTACCGTTCGCTGGATTTCCATTTTGAACATCTGGATATGGATTCTTACCAGGGACACTCAGTTGTTAATTACACTGTGAGCGAGGATTTTACCCGTATCACCGAGTTTAAGTATCTGACCGGTCAGCTGGATGCAAAAGGCACTACGATTGTGAAGGAATATCCGTTTGCATATACGGGAGCAGAGGGCGAAATTCCTTATTATGCCATTTTAAATGAGGAAAATGAGGCGCTGTATCAGCGCTATAAGGAACTGGTGTCCGGCATGAAGAATTTCCATTTGCTGGGCCGTCTGGCAGAATATAAATATTACAATATTGATGCAATGGCAAAGAAAGCGATGGAGCTTGCCGAAACATTACAAAAATAAGAGAAATGATGGAGAGAGAAGATGAAACTGTTAACATTTGCAATTCCATGCTATAATTCAGCAGCATATATGGAAAAATGTATTGACTCCTTACTTCCGGGTGGAGAGGATGTCGAGATTATTATTGTAAACGATGGATCTACAAAGGATAATACCGCAGAAATTGCGGATGCTTATGCAGCAAAATACCCGACGATTGTAAAGGCGGTACATCAGGAAAACGGTGGTCACGGAGAAGCAGTAAATGCAGGTCTGCGAAATGCGACCGGTCTTTATTTTAAGGTAGTTGATAGTGATGACTGGGTAGATGCAGATGCGTATGCAAAGGTTCTGGCAAAATTAAAAGAACTTGTAGCCGGTGAGACAACGTTAGACATGCTGATTTCAAACTATGTTTATGAAAAGGAAGGCGCAAAGCATAAAAAAGTCATGCGCTATACCGCACTTCCGAAGGATCAGATGATGACCTGGAAGGATACCAAGTTCCATAAGGGACAGTACATTTTGATGCATTCGGTAATTTATCGTACCCAGCTGTTACGTGACTGTGGACTGGAACTGCCGAAGCACACCTTCTATGTGGATAATATTTATGTATACAAACCACTTCCAAGTGTGAAGAATATGTATTATCTGGATGTGGATTTTTATCGTTATTTTATCGGAAGAGATGACCAGTCTGTCAACGAAAAGGTGATGATTGGACGTATCGATCAGCAGATTAAGGTGAATAAAATTATGATTGAAGCGTTTGACCTTTGGAAGCTGAATGATAAAAAGCTCCGCAAGTATATGTTTAACTATCTGGAGATTATCACGGTAGTTTCAACGATTATGCTGATTCGTTCCGGCACGGATGAAAATCTGCAGAAAAAACGTGATTTGTGGAAATATATTAAGGAGTATGATCTTCGTCTGTTCCATAAGCTAAGACGGGGAATTATGGGAAATGCGATGAATCTGCCGGGAAAAGGCGGAAGAAAGATTTCTGTCGCAGCTTACAAAATCTCACAGAAGGTAGTGGGATTTAATTAGTCTGTAGAATGCAAATGACAGATTTGTAAGGAGAAGACAATGTATAAAAGAGAAAAGAGAAGCTGGATGAAGCATTTGGACTTCACGCTGATGGACATCATCCTGCTACAGGCGGCTTATTTATTGTCTTATGTCATCCGTTTTGGATGGAAATGGGCATATAGTGAAGATCTTTACCGGGATCTGGCCGTTATGGTAATATTGCTTCATATTTGTATTATCTTTTTTACAGAACCATATAAGAATATACTGCGCAGGGACAAAGTGCAGGAGTTTAAGGCTGTGGTCGGACAGTGTACCATGGTATTTCTTGGCATCATCCTTGTAATGTACATGACAAAGCAGTCGATTATATACTCCAGACAGATGCTGTTTGGTTTTTGGGGCTTGGCGATGGTGTTTTCATACGGAGGCCATATTCTCTTAAAAATGCTCGTGCGTAAGAGGCTGTGTGACGAAAAGAACCGTTCCGTGATGCTTTTAATCACTACAAATGATCTGGTGGAACAGTGTATCATTAATTTCGAGCATATGCTGTACCGGAACTATGTAATTAAAGGGATTGTAATTTTAGATAAGGACAGACAGGGCGAGGAAATCCGTCTGGTTCCGGTTGTGGCGAATGCGGACAACTTTATGGATTACATCCGCACCAATGTGGTGGATGAAGTTTTTATCAATGGAAACAATATCAGCAGCAGTGAGGAGCTTGCCGCGCAGCTGCTTGAAATGGGTGTAACGGTTCATTTTAAACTGGCGCATGAAGCAAATCTGATGCCGAACCGGGTGGTTGAAAAATGCGGCCCGTATATGGTGCTGACTTCAAGTATGTGTATTGCTTCACCAAGGCAGTTGTTTATGAAGCGTTGTATGGATATTGCAGGTGGTCTGGTCGGACTGTTATTTACAGGAATTGCCTACCTGATTTTTGCTCCGATGATTAAGAAGCAGTCACCGGGACCGGTCTTTTTTGCACAGACCCGTGTGGGAAAAAACGGTCGTCCGTTTAAACTGTACAAATTCCGCTCTATGTACATGGATGCAGAGGAACGGAA
The DNA here is from genome assembly GCA_946055175.1 of uncultured Roseburia sp. GTDB lineage: Bacteria > Bacillota > Clostridia > Lachnospirales > Lachnospiraceae > Roseburia. The sequence goes on along the minus strand of CAMGET010000017.1, from coordinate 1,558 downwards.
AGCAGAGCTGATGGAAAAGAACGAGATGCAGGGCTTCATGTTTAAGATGGAGGATGATCCGCGTATTTTCCCAATTGGCAGATTTATGCGTAAGTATTCTATTGATGAGCTTCCGCAGTTCTGGAACGTGTTAAAGGGTGAGATGAGTCTGGTGGGAACCAGACCGCCGACAATGGACGAGTTTGAGCAGTATGAAGCACATCACCGCGCAAGACTTGGCAATAAACCGGGACTTACCGGTATGTGGCAGGTAAGCGGCAGAAATAAGATTACGGATTTTGAAGAGGTTGTAGCGCTGGATACCTACTATATCTCAAACTGGAATCTGGCGATGGATGTGCGGATTTTGTTTAAAACAATAAAGGTGGTGCTCTTAGGCAAAGGAGCCAAATAGCACGAAAAATCCTTCCATCGAAGATTTATGAGGGAAAATAATGATTGACCTAACGATTACAATTGTCTCGTATCACAATGAAGAGGATGTGAAGGCGGCGGTGGATTCTATCGAGGCTTTTACACCGGATACGATCACGAAACAAATATATATTGTGGACAATGCGGGAGAAAGTCTTGCTGGACTCGAATCACAGTATGAGGATGTGACCTATCTTCCCACAGGGAAGAATCTCGGGTTTGGTGCCGGCCATAATTATGTGAAAGACCGGCTGGATTCGAAGTTTCATGCGATTGTAAATCCCGATATTGTCTTTAAGATGGATGCCTTTTCACCGCTGCTTGCTTTTATGCAGGATGAGAGCATTGGGATGTGTGTACCGCGTCTTGTGGATGAAGAAGGCAATCTGCTTTCAGTGTACCGCAGGGAACTGACGGTTTGGGACATGTTTCTTCGCATGTTTTTAAAGGGTGCTTTTAAAAAGAGACAGGCTTACCACACGATGCAGGATGCAGACTTTAGCAAGCCTTTTGACGTGCCGTTTGCGCAGGGCAGTTTTCTTTTGATTCGGACAGAACTATTCAAAAGTCTGGGCGGATTTGATGATCGCTTCTTCTTATATATGGAGGATGCGGATTTTTGTAAACGCGTGAATGAGGTGTCGCGTCTTTGCTATTGCCCGGATGCATCGGTGATTCACAAATGGGAGAAGGGTTCCCATAAAAGTGGAAAGCTTTTTAAACTGCATTTGCAGTCTATGTTTTTGTATTTCTGTAAGTGGGGATGGAAACTCGTATGATTCGAATATCGGTTGCCATGGTTACCTATCAGGGCGAAAAGTATATAAAAGAGCAGCTAGACTCTATTTTGGAGCAGCTTGGACCGGAAGATGAGGTTGTGATATCGGATGATGGTTCTACCGATGGAACTGTCGCGGTGATTGAAGCCTACTGCAAATCGGACGAGCGGATTCATTTGCTTGCCGGACCGGGAAAGGGTGTAAAGGCAAATGTGGAGAACGCCTTACGCGCATGCAAAGGCACCTATATTTTCCTCGCAGACCAGGATGACATCTGGAAACCGGAGAAGGTCCGTTTTGTGATGGAGGCTTTTGCCAGGAAAGACGCTGTGGTAGTGGTGCATGATTCGGTTTTCATAGATTCA
>CAMGET010000016.1 GCA_946055175.1 uncultured Roseburia sp. | reverse complement strand
TGTGACGGAAAGCAGCAGCATCAAAGGCGATGGAATGAAGATCGCACAGGAAATCAGTGACCGGATTAAGTATGAACTTGGTATTACCGTGAGTATTGGTATTTCCTGGAACAAGATATTCGCAAAACTTGGCTCTGATTATAAAAAGCCGGATGCCATCACACAGTTTCATCGAGGAAATTACAAAGAAATCGTCTGGGGGCTTCCAGTGTCAGATTTACTGTATGTTGGCAGGCAGACAAACAAGAAATTGCAGAAGCTTGGGATCCATACCATTGGCCGGCTGGCACAGACAGATGAAAAACTGCTGGACAGCCATTTTGGAAAAATCGGTCTGGTGTTATGGGCATTTGCGAATGGATATGATTCGGATCCGGTTTGTATGGAAGGATATGAAGCTCCGGTCAAGTCCATTGGAAACAGTACAACGACACCGAGAGACCTGGAAACAGATCTGGATGTATGGATCATTCTGATGGCATTATCGGAGAGTGTATCTGCCAGATTGCGGAAACATGGTTTCAAATGTAATGTGGTGGAAATAGCAATCCGGGATAACGGGCTGAACAGCATAACAAGGCAGAAGCGTATCAGCCAGCCGACGAATATTACGGATGAAATTGTAAAAGCAGCATTTGAATTATTTAAGAAACATTACAGATGGGAGCATCCGATACGGAGCCTTGGCGTGAGGGGATCTGATCTGGTAATGGAAGATATTCCGGTTCAGCTTGATCTATTTGATAATCAGGAGAAACGGGAAAAATTAGAAAGGATGGATCGGGCTGTGGATGAGATCAGACGACGGTTTGGATATTTCAGCATACAGCGGGCAGCAATGTACCAGGATAAAGTCTTATCCCACTTGGACGCCGGTACACATACGGTCCATCCTCACAGTTATTTTCATGGATAATGGGAGGGATAGATTTGAAACAGACATTAACCAGAAAACAGGAAGAAAGCTATCAGTGCATTGTAAGATTTACCGAGGAGCATGGATTTCCGCCAACAGTCAGGGAACTGGGGGCATTACTGGGAGTTGCTTCAACATCAACAGTATTTTCCAGGATTAAGCAGTTAGAGAAAAGTGGATATATCCGGAGAGTTCCGGCATCTCCAAGAGCAATCGAAATCCTGTGATGGAGGTGGCGGTATGAATAAGGTATATGTTGATGTGGTAGCAGAGTTCAGTAAGGAAGGCTGCCTGATTCCAATCTTATTTGTTTGGGAAGACGGCAGAAAATACAAGATTGATAAAGTGCTTAAGATTGAACGATGTGCCAGCAGAAAAGCAGGCGGTGTTGGTACGATGTACACCTGTATGGTACAGGGAAAGGAAAGCCATTTGTTTTTTGAAGTAGATAAATGGTTCATGGAAAGGAAGATTTCATAATAAAAAAGAAGAATATTAACCGGCGGAGATAGTCACTTTCCCTTTATATCCCGTTGGTTTTACATAAGGATCTGTATTCTGATCAGCCGGTGTTCCCCCACAAACACCATTTGGAATATGGGTCCTGCAATGAGTAATTTAGATTGCTTTCCATCAAAATCATGGGGAAGGCGAACTGGTCTGCAAGACCTACCAGTTAGTGTGATTGTTGATAAGGAGAATAAAAGATTTATGACAGACAGAGATTATGCAATTAAATCAATGAAAGAGATTACGTTCCAGATGGCAACCCATGCACAGGATTATCTGGAAGTAACCATGGACAGGCATTATGAAGACATAAAGGCATTGATGGTGAATTACCAGAAACTGATTTTGGAAAATAAGATGGTACTGGAAGAACTGGAAATGGAGTGCCAGGAGAAGATCAATGAGGATATGGCATATGCGTTGAGCTATCTTGATGTTTACGGGAAACAGCTGAATGTAACGAAACTGAGGCATGAAATGAATAATCTGATGGTCATATATGGATTGTCGGATATGGTTTACCGGGGGATTACACTGGTAAAGTATTATGCCCCGGACGGAGTGATGCTCAGTGAGATTATCCATTCCTGTTTTTGCAGCCATTACAATAAAACGGATGTGGAAGTCCAGCAGGAACTTGGCATTGGAAGGACTTCGTTTTATAAAATGAAGAAACAGGCATTGCGGTATCTTGGCTTCTACTTTTACGAGATCGTAGTGCCGCAGGCAAAAAACAAAAGATTCAAACCCTCCTTGGGTGTGGAAGAAGAGTAGGTGAGTGGGATGAGATACGAAAATTCAATGGTAAAGATTGCCGACGATATTATCCGGGATCAGCAGGCAGAGAGGAAGGTTCAGAACAAAAAACAGAAATGGCATGATGAATATGCGACCTTGAAATTCTTTCGGTACATATGCAGAAATGTTGGAAACCTTCAGGAAGGAGAAATCCAGCGTTTGATATGGCAACTGAAACAGTCAGATAAGAAAGCAGTCGAAAAGCATTTAAAAGGCTATGCGTGGGAATTTGATTATGAGAAAATGTTTTTTACATTGACGCAGAACCCTGTTTGTCAGAAAGTATGTCAGAAAAATAAATATACAAGCTGGATGCACTTAATCAGCCGATACTGTACAGAAGATTGTTAGGAAATAGGACACCTTCTTGCGGCTATCAATGGATTATTTTATGGAATAAATCATGTATTAGTTCTTTAGAACGATAACTTGTTTTGCGGCTTCTGTATATCGGAATAGGCGGTAGTTATACTAACTTTAGACCGAAAAATAGTTCTAAAGGAGGTGCTGCGATGGATCTGAAAGCTGTAGGACAGAGAATTAAGATGGCAAGGGAAGCAAAAGGTCTGACACAGGAAGATTTGGCTGCCATGGTGGAACTGAGTCCGACACATGTAAGTGTGATTGAGCGGGGATTGAAAGCCGCAAAACTGGATACGTTTGTTGCGATAGCCAATGCTCTGGAAGTTTCTGCAGATTCACTTCTGATAGATGTTGTGGCACATTCTGTAACTGGTGTGACGAATGAATTATCAGAAATGATCGGGAAACTTCCAAAAGAAGAGCAGAAGAAAATCATCAAGGCGGTCAGGGCATTAACAGAATAGTTTTTATGAGGAGGGGCGGAAGCCCTTCTTTTTTTGCGGTTTTTGTCACAATTTGTCAAACGAATGGGGATTCTGTTTTGTTTTTATCTGTGCTATAGTAGTTCTAAAGAACTATTTCTAATTCAAAAAGAGGAGATATAAAATGCACAGAAAAACTATTTTTGAGAAAGTTGCTGAAAAATTCCATACCACTCCGGAAGAGGTATATGCGGAAATCCAGAGAGCGATTGATGCAGGATATGATAACCCGGATCCAGAGGTACGGGCAGAATGGCGTAAGGTTAAAATAAAAGGGAACCGACCAACACCGGAGGAAGTAATTAACTATGCAGTAAGTACTTTAACAGCAGAACAGAGGTGATCATCGAAGTGAAGAGGAAAAAGCATACGTTATTATGTCTGTTATTGGCAGCAGCCTTTGTTTCGGGCTGTGCGCAGAAACATAAAGAGGGAGAGCCGGATGTCATTAGCAGTATGAAAATGAATCAGGATGAAATACTTACTGTTGTTGCAAACAGGAACCAGATTGAAGATAAAGAGGATTTTGCAAAATTCCTTGTCGAAAAATGTAAGGATAATTCTTTTCAGTCTGTTAGATTCTCTACAGATTATGGGTATGCCACCAGCCTGAATCTTAGAGTATATCTCTGGGAAGATGAGATAGAAGGACAGGAGCCGGTAATGATGGTTGAATATAAGCCTGTTGAATGGGGAATGGACTATGATATTGTCCATGATCCGGAAAAGTTCCAAATGTATGTGGATGGAGAGCTGATGGAAAATCCATAGATTTTCAGATAAAAATGGATGAGCTGTTGGAGAAAAAGAGTAAGTGAACATTTCCCTTGAAAATGTGTACAATCCAATGAGAATAATGAACTTTTAAGCCCCGTAAACGGACACTTTCTGAACTTTGCTCTGATACAATGGTTATGCTGATGAAAGAAGGCATAGAAAACTGAATTAAATTTGAGAGACGGAAGCCTCAGTAGTTAAAAAAGACTACTGGGGCTTTTTTTCGTGCCTGATTTTTTCAGCCAATACCTGCAGGTTTTATCTGGCAGTAGTTGGTGGAGCAGGCATGAACCAGATCAGAGGACCGCCTTCTGAATTTGAAACTAACAAACAAATTTCAAATTCAGGAGGACGGATATGTATATTGAACATCCATATAAATACGACGGGAAATACTACGCAAATGTAGATGGAAAGATGATTGAAATCACAAAGGAAGTGGCTTATGCCATGAATAATTTTTACCGTAGCAGCCAGCCAAGGAAGGTCGAAATTAAGAATGAAAAAGGTGAGGTTGTTGAACGGAAACTGCGGGAAATCCCTTACAGCGAGACAAATGGACAGGATTATGAATTCTCTATCGAGGATTTTCCGGACTATAGCTGTGATGTGGAAGACAGCGTGATCAGCAGTGTGGAGAGACGAGATATCCATAAGGTAATTAATCAGCTGGATACAGAAGAACGGATGATTATTTACAGCATTTATTTTGAAAATAAAACGCAGGTACAGCTGGCAGGGATTATGGGAGTGTCCCGGCAGGTTCTGGCGTACAAGCTGAATGCAATTTTAAACAAGATGCGGAGAATGTATCAGGAAAATATTTTTTGAAAAATCAGCAGATTTTTTTTGCATCCAGGTAAGTCAGTTGAATTTAGTAATTAGAGAGAGTTTTAAGAACTCCTCAAAAGTACATTGACAGCTGAATATCCAGTAGTAACTGACGTGACATCTTATGCAGGGAGCACAAGGAAACTGCCGCCACGACTCTGATGAATATCGGACGAGCGAATAAGCACTGACCGAAAATCAACTGGCAGGTTGATGATGCGACGATCTGTATAGGGTGCGATACACTTGCGGACTGTGAAAAGTCTGTAACCGGCAAACCTATGAACTGTCGGAGCCTGCGTGCGGGAGCATTTGGGTTGTGATCTGGCGAATGCAGCCAGATAGGTTATTATTCCCTGCCTGCGTCAGCAGGATAAACGATTCGGGGTATCGAGGATAAATAGAATCGAGCGAGCACTGTTTTATAATCGAAAATTGGCTATAGAGGTTATGCGGCAGAGCATTCATTTTGAATGTCTCTGCCGTATTCCTGTGGAGCTAATAATGGATGCTTTACGATTAAATTTCAGGATGGGAGGAACGAATAAATGAAAATTGAAAGAGGCGATATCCTTATGGTTAATTTGGGACAGGTTCCGGGTACTTCCCTTCAGAGTGGAATCCGTCCGGTAGTGGTTGTCAGCAATAATAAAGCGAATACATACAGTCCGGTGGTAACGGTAGTGCCGTTTACTTCAAGAGTGTACAAAAAACGTTATCTTCCGACCCATGTGTTTATTAATCGTTATGAAATGGTTGGCTTGAGACGGCATGGGCTGGTACTGGCGGAACAGATCACAAGTATTGATGTTCAGAGTATCATCCAAAAATGTGGTCATGTCAGCTCTGATGCAATGCGGAGGATTACGAGAGCGGTGGAGATTCAGACAGGAGTTTATGAGGAGGGGGATTATGACAGCAGAAGAATATAGAAAGTATCTGGAGACAGATTTTGACGATGTGGATGTGAATGAATTGAAGGATATCCGGAAGGTTAGGATTGACCGTAGCCAGACAAAAGAGAAACGGATCGCCCAGTATCTGAAGCAGGTAGGAAACCCCTACATGGTACGTGTGGGGAATGTAAAAGTAAAAATACGGTTTGCCAATAATGGGGTATCTTTTGAGGATGCCTTTGAGGATCTTTTGCTTTCGGTGTAAATAATGGTGGTAAAATCTGAAAAGTTATGTTAATATGGATCCGAGGAATTCAGGACTCCTCATTCATATCGGACCAACATCGGCTCAGCCCCTGGGTTTTACCATTGTTGATAAAAAGGTAAAATCAAGGAGGATGACGATGAACCAAAATCGTAATATCAAGAAAATCTACCATGCCGCCATCTATGTTCGTTTATCGAAAGAAGACGGCGATATTGTGTCTGCCAATAAGAGGGAGAGCAATAGCATTTCCAATCAGAAAGATCTGATCAAAAATTTCCTTAAAGACAAAAAAGATATTGTGGTTGTTTCAGAACGGGTGGACGATGGTTACAGCGGTTCTAATTTTGAACGCCCTGCTTTCCAGATGATGCTGGAAGACATCAGGAGGGGAGTTGTGGATTGTGTCGTTGTAAAGGATCTTTCCCGTTTTGGAAGGGAGTACATTGATGCCGGAAAGTATATCGAAAGAATATTTCCGGCTCTTGGTGTGCGTTTTATTGCCATCAATGACAATTATGACAGTCTGGAGGGCAAAAGCCAGGCGGATGAGATCGTGATCCCTTTTAAGAATCTGATTAATGATGCCTACTGTCGGGATATTTCTATCAAAATCCGAAGCCATCTGGAAGTAAAACGTAAGAATGGTGAGTACATCGGAGCTTTTACCCCATATGGATATAAAAAGGATGATGCGGACAAAAACAAACTGGTTGTAGATACTTATGCGGCGGATATTGTGAAAGAGATCTTCCGGCTGAAATTATCCGGCATGAGCCAGACTGCGATTGCCAACTATCTGAATGATCAGGGTGTGTTGTCTCCGATGGAATATAAACACAGCCTTGGAATTAATATTCAGGATAATTTCAAGAGGCACGAACAGGCAGAATGGAGTGCTATGTCTGTGAAGCGGGTTCTGGAAAATGAAGTCTATATTGGAACACTGATCCAGGGCAGGCATACAACGCCGAATCATAAAGTTAAAAAATTGATGGACAAGCCGGAAAAGGACTGGATCCGAATTGAACACAATCACGAACCAATCGTCACTGAACGGGAATTCACTTTGGTACAGCGGCTTCTGGGGCTGGATACAAGAACTTCCCCTAATGGGGATAAGGTTTATCCTTTATCCGGTCTGGCAGTCTGCGGAGACTGTGGGGCTTTGATGATCAAGCGGGATGTCCCTGCAGGTGGGAAAGTGTATTCCTATTATATCTGTTCAAGAAACGCTGCCACGAAGGAGTGCGGTACTCACAGAATCCCAATGGAAAAGCTGGAAGAAACAGTACTGGAGATTCTTAAAATCCATATTGAGAACATCCTTGATATGAAGAGAATTCTCGATTATATCAATGTTGTCCCGTTTCAGGAACTGGATATTAAAGAACTGGAAAAACGGAAAGAAGCAAAAGTGCAAGAAGTGGAACGCTGCAGGCAGCTGAGGGATTATCTGTATGAGGATTTCCGGGAAGGGATCATTTCTAAAGAGGATTATACGGAATTACATGAAGGATACACGGAAAAAAGGAAAAAAGCGGAAGAAGCAGTCAGGAACATTGAACACCAGATAACCGAAATTCTGGAGTCCAAAAGTGATAAATATCAGTGGCTGGATTATTTTACCGAACATCAGAACATACAGGAACTGAACCGGACGGTTGCAGTGGAACTGATAGACCAGATAAAAATCTATGACAAAAAACATATTGAGGTTGTGTTCAACTTCAATGACTGCTATCAGTCGCTTTTGCGACAGATGGCGGCAGTTGGCTGTACAGTGACAGTTGATGACAATGGAAGAGTAGAACTTGAAAGGAAGGAGGTCGTATAAATGGCAAGAAAATCAAGAAAGATCAATTTTGTAAATGTGGGAAGTGAACTTCTTGCTACACAGGCAGAGGAAGTTACTGTTATGAATGTATCCCATGCAGCTCTTTATGCGAGACTTTCTTTTGAGAGTGACAAAAACAGAGAGCGAAACACTATCGAAACACAGATGGCTCTTCTCCATAGTTTTGTGGAAGACCAGAATGATATAGTGGTTGAAAAAGAATACTTCGATATATCCAAAACCGGTACGAACTTTGAACGTGAGGGATTTGACGAGATGATGCAGGACATCAAGAACGGGATGATTGACTGCGTGATCGTAAAGGATCTTTCCAGACTGGGTAGAAATTATGTGGAAGCAGGAAGCTATATTGAGCGTGTATTTCCATTTTTCAATGTACGCTTTATATCTGTGAATGACCATTATGATTCCAAACGAGATGATGTGAGTCTGCTTGTTGGAATGTCAAATATCTATAATGAGTTTTATTCCAGAGATCTGGCAAAGAAAGTACGTAGTTCATATCGCATCAACTGGGCAAATGGAGAATTTCCGTCAGGGGTCATGGCTTATGGATATGAAAAAGATCCAAAGAGTCCCAGACATCTTATTCCCGATCCGGAAGTGGCTCCTGTTGTAAAAAGAATTTTCAGAATGTTCATGGATGGGGAAACTTATGCAGAGATAGCCCGCACTTTGAATAGGGAAGGATATCTTTGCCCTAAAGCATATAAGAGGAAAAAAGCAGGAATAGAAATGGCAGAAGCCACAGAATGGAAATGGAGTGGCGGAACTGTTTCAAAGATTTTGGAAAATCAATATTATGTGGGCGACAGTGTGCATAATCAGTTTACGAATGACACATGGGCTGCAAAAAAGCAGAAGGCTAATCCGAAAGAGGAGTGGATAATCGTGGAAAATACACACGAAGCACTGGTTAGCCGGGAAGATTTTAAGACAGTCCAGGAAATGATGCTCAAAAAGAAAGAGAAAAAGAGAAAACCGAAAAATAAAGGAGCTGGTTCGGTCAGTAGTTTTAACTTCTTTAAAGAAAAAATAGTTTGTGCCGATTGCGGAAAAACCATGTATCTTAGAGGCAGAGTTGATGGCAATAAGTTTTTTGAGTGTGGAAATTATACCTTGAATAAAAAGTGCTTCTCCCATTCTGTGAAAGATATAGATGTAAATGATTATGTATTGCGTGTCATCCGAACGCACATTAATGTTTATACAGAAAATGTGGACATGGTACGCAGGCTGAACCAGAGACAGGAAAGCATCCAAAAATATGATGTTTTTAACAGAGAGATCAGAAAGTGCAGAAGAGAGCTGGAGAAGCTTGCAAAGCACCGGGAACAGTTATTTGAGGATTATGTGTGCAAGCTGATTGATGCAGAGCAATATGAAGTTTTTGCAGCCCAGGACACAGAAACAGAAAAAGAGATTCAGAATAATCTAGATAATCTCCTGAAACACAAGGTTGGTTATGAAAAGAATTTCCATACTGAAGAAGATTGGGAAAAAATCATTGATAAGTACCGTAACACAAGAACATTGACGAAGGATATGATTGATGCATTTGTTGAGAAAATTGAAATTTCGTCAGGGGGTGCTATTACGGTTCATCTGGTTTATGATGATATGCTGGAAGAACTGAGACGGTATGCAAAAGAAAGGAAGGCTGAAATATGCAGATAAAACAATGTATCGCTGAATATATCCGCCTTTCTTCGGAGGATAATAATGTAGACGGGAAATTAAAAGCGGAAAGTATCAGCGTTACCTCACAGAGAAAACTGATTTCAGAATTTATTGCCAAACAGCAGGAGTTCATGGATGTACCGGTTATCGAATATGTGGATGACGGGTACAGCGGAACGAATTTTAACAGACCTGGATTCCAGAGGATGATGGAAGATGCCAGAGCAGGAAGAATCAGCGTTATTGTGATTAAAGATTTTTCCAGATTCGGGAGAGATCATCTGGAAGTAGGAAATTATCTGGAGAAAGTTCTGCCGCTATTGGGAGTAAGGATTATTTCTGTCAACGACGGATTTGACAGTGATAATTGTTCTGGAGTGACCGGAGGAATGAGTATTGCGTTAAAAAATATGTTGAATGCAATGTACAGCAAGGATCTATCGAAAAAAGTGCGTTCAGCAATGGCTACACATGCAATGAATGGTGAATATATGCCATCCCGCCCAAAATACGGATATATCAAAGATCCAGAAGATAAACATCATCTGATTGTTGATCCAGAAGCAGCAGAGATTGTACGGCTTGTGTTTACGATGGCTGCAGATGGAGTGAAAAAGCCCCATATAGCACGATACCTTAATGAGCATAACGTAATGACTTGCAGGGAGTATATGAAGAAGAAAGGTATCAAGATTACTTGCGCCATAGAGAAAGAAAAAAAGCTATGGTCGCAGACAACCATTTCAGACATGTTAAAAAATGAGGTCTATCTGGGAAAAACTGTGTGGAGTAAAAAAAGAGTTGCAGTAACTGGAAGTACCAAACTTGCCAAAAATGACAGAGAGGATTGGATTATTGTAGAAGGAACACATGAACCAATCGTGTCAGAGGACTTATTTGCAAAGGCGAATGAGATGGCATTTTCAAAAGAAAAACGTCCATACAAACCAAAGAAAAAAAGTCATGCAATTTTGATGTGTCCATCATGTGGTAGACGGTTGGACTTAACGGGATCTGGTAAATCGTATCGCTGTCCACAAGCACACATGACCGGACTTCCAGAGTGTTCCAACAGCAAGATGGACAAAGTGGAATTGGAGGAAACGGTTTTAGCCTGTGCCAGAAACATGGTTCGGTTTATATCAGATAATCTGGAAAAGAAGAAAAAAGTGTGGCTGGAAACATCTATTCAGGAAGAAAAGCTCTCTACTCTGGCGAGCGAAAAGAAGCGTCTGTCATCCAGAAAGATGAAATTATATTCTGATTACAGAATGGGAAGTCTTACGAAAGACCAGTATATCTCAGAGCTGGAGATAACAACAAAACGCATTGCTGAAATTGATCAGTGTATTCCGGAGATTGAAAATGAAATTGAAGAAGCCCGGAAAAAGATTGAGGAAGCAGGAGCGAAACAGGCAGAGCTGAATGATATTGCAGCATTACAGTCTTTTGATAAAAACGTGCTGTACAAGATTATTGATAAAGTGTATGTCTATGGCGGCGGAAGAATAGAGATCATCTGGAAAATGGATGATATTTTCTTTGTGGGAGATAAGAGTAAAGTCATAGATGTGAATGAGAAAAAAGATGAGTAATTATTTGCAGGAGCATCGCCAGGGAAAACTGGCGGTGCTTTTTGCAAGAAAAACATATTTTTTTTAGTCTTATATTGACAAAAGCAGAGCTGCTTGCCCTTACTCCGGCAGATTTTGATTTTGAAAAACAGACGGTGCGGA
>CAMGET010000015.1 GCA_946055175.1 uncultured Roseburia sp. | reverse complement strand
ACAATCGCACTTTTAGCGAAAAGTTAATTGGAAATAAATTGTATTACAGGTAATTTTTCGCTATAATCAAAGAAGAAATCACATGAGAAGAAGATGGTATTTTGGAAGATTTTTTGCTGAAGCACAGAGCGGAGGTTGTTGGAATGCTGTTTGAAGAATTTGATATGAAAGAATATTTGAAAATGGAACGGCGGGATAGCTTTGCAGAAGGAAAAGCAGAGTCCCTGCTTTAAAGATAAGGGAGAAATACCGGAAACCTTAAAACAGAAAATTCAATCTGAAAAAGATGTGGAAGTGTTAAGGAAGTGGTTAAAAGTAGCAACAAAAGTGTCCACTGTATCTGAATTTGAAGAGAAAATGTGAGGAGGTCGTTTTATGTCCAATATAGATACCTTTTTAAAAATGATAGAAGAATCGGATAACATCGTGTTTTTTGGTGGTGCGGGAGTGTCTACGGAAAGTGGAATACCGGACTTTCGAAGTGTGGATGGTTTATATAATCAAAAATATGACTATCCACCTGAGACAATTTTAAGCCATTCTTTTTATATGCGGCATACAGATGAGTTCTATCGTTTTTACAAAGACAAAATGCTTTGTCTGGATGTTAAACCTAATGTGACACATAGAAAGTTGGCTGAATTAGAAAAAGCCGGAAAGCTTAAGGCAGTTATTACACAAAATATTGATGGTCTGCATCAAGTGGCCGGAAGCAAACGGGTACTGGAACTACACGGAAGTGTGCACCGTAATTATTGCAGAAAATGTGGCAAGGGATTTGATGCATCCTATATTCAGCAATCGGAGGGGATTCCGACATGCGATAGCTGTGAAGGACAGATAAAACCAGATGTGGTGTTATATGAGGAGGGCTTAGACCAGCAGACGCTGGATGATGCCGTTTTTTATATCAGCCATGCAGACATGCTTATTATCGGTGGCACATCTCTTGCAGTTTATCCTGCGGCAGGACTGATTAACTACTATAGGGGAAATAAGCTTGTTTTAATTAATAAGTCTGCTACACCGGTAGATAATAAAGCGGATTTACTGTTGCAGTGCGGGTTAGGAGAAGTGTTTAGTCAAATAAAATGTTAGGAGTCTAGTATGTTTGAAACAATTTATTATGAGGTAGTAAGTATTGACGGAGATTATGCAAATCTTAAGAATATAGAGACCGGAGAGGACGAGCTAAAATTGGTAGCAAGAGCGCTGCTTCCACCGGAGATTACGGAAGGAAGCAGACTAAAATATGAGATGTTACAGTACGAACTTATCGGTTAAGCAGGAGAAACAGGGAATGAATCAATATAATTATGAAGTGGGCGACATTGTCCGCCTGAAAAAAGGGCATCCATGCGGAAGCAGCGAATGGGAAATCCTTCGCACCGGAGCAGATTTCCGATTAAAATGCATGGGCTGTGGACATCAGATTATGATTGCCCGTAAACTTGTGGAAAAAAATACAAAAGAAATTCGAAAAAAAGCTTGAAAAGCCCATGAATTCATGGTATAGTACTAATTCGTGATATATTATAATTATCCTTGCTCATTACATAATGTGGTGGGCCAGAGACCAAAAGGAGGAAAATTCGCATGAATAAGTATGAATTAGCACTCGTTGTAAGTGCAAAGATCGAAGATGATGCGAGAACAGCTACAGTAGAAAAGGCAAAAGAGTATATCACTCGTGCCGGTGGTACTGTAACAGAAGTAGAAGACTGGGGTAAGAAAAAATTAGCTTACGATATCCAGAAAATGAGCGAAGCTTACTACTACTTCATTCAGTTCGACGCAGCTGCAACAACACCAGCAGCAGTTGAACAGGACGTTCGTATCATGGACAACGTACTTCGTTTCTTAGTTGTTAGAAAAGACGAAGCATAAGAAGTTGTTCTTTGAACTGACAACGGTTCGATAGAAGAGAGGAAATCGTAGATGAATAAAGTTATTCTTATGGGACGATTGACAAGAGACCCTGAAGTACGTTACTCACAGGGTGAACAGGCAACAGCAATCGCAAGATATACTATCGCAGTAGACCGTAGATTTAGAAGAGACGGAGATCAGCAGACCGCTGATTTTATCGGATGTGTCGCATTCGGACGTCTTGGTGAGTTTGCAGAGAAATATCTCCGCAAGGGCACAAAGGTATTAGTTACCGGACGTATTCAGACCGGAAGCTATACAAAGCAGGATGGACAGAAGGTATATACAACGGATGTTGTTGTAGAAGAGTGTGAATTTGCTGAGAGCAAAGGCCAGGGCGATAACGCCGGCGGTTTCACACCAAGTGACAGACCATCTCCAAGCAGCGCAGCCGGGGATGGCTTCATGAATATTCCGGATGGAATAGATGAAGAGTTACCATTTAACTAAACCTAACAGGAGGTAATAATCATGGCTTTCAATAAAGCAGCAGATAAGGATGGCGCTTCCATGAAGAGACGCCCAATGCATAGAAGAAAAAAAGTTTGTGTATTCTGTGGAAAAGATAACGTAATCGATTACAAGGACACAAACAAATTAAAGAGATATATCTCTGAGAGAGGAAAAATTCTTCCTCGTCGTATCACAGGAAACTGTGCAAAACATCAGAGAGCTCTTACAGTAGCAATCAAAAGAGCACGTCACGTAGCTCTGATGCCATACGTTTGCGAGTAAGCAGATTTTAAAAACCAGTTGCCCAATTAAGGCGGCTGGTTTTTTTAGATTCTAATTGCCAAACATATGTTTGCATGATAAAATAGAAATAAATTGTGATAAGAGGGGACAATAAATAGATGATAGAAGTCAGACACGTATCAAAAGAATTTGTTTCACCCAAGAAATATCCTGGATTAAAAGGTGCCATTAAAGGGCTATTTTCTACAGAAAAGGTTGTAAAAAAAGCGGTGGAGGACATTTCTTTTACGATACAGGATGGAGAGATTGTGGGATATATCGGAAGCAATGGTGCAGGGAAATCTACCACAATAAAGATGATGACGGGTATTATGAAACCGACCAGCGGAGAGTGCATCGTAAATGGGATTAATCCGAGTGCGCAGCGAAAGAAAAATGCGCAGGAGATCGGCGTGGTATTTGGGCAGCGTACCCAGCTGTGGTGGGATTTGCCGTTAAGTGAGTCATTTACGATTTTGAAAGAAATATATAATGTTTCAGATGAGGATTACGCGGAGCGGATGAAATTTCTAAACCAGGTTTTACAGCTGGACGCTTTTTTTGACAGACCGGTAAGAACTTTATCTTTAGGTCAGAGAATGCGGGCTGACTTGGGTGCAGCACTTTTACATAATCCAAAGGTATTGTATCTGGATGAGCCGACCATCGGCTTAGACCTTGTGGTAAAGGATAATATCCGGGCGGCCATCAAAGAAATAAATGAGAAATATCAGACCACGGTTATTTTAACAACCCATGATATCGGTGACATAGAGGAACTTTGCAACCGCATTATTATCATTGATGAGGGAAAGAAAATTTATGATGGTTCTTTAGAGGAACTGAAGGATACTTATGGAACCAGACGTACCGTTTCCATGGAGATTAAAAGTCCGAAAGAGATTGTGGGATTGGATTTGCCGGAGAAGCTTAAAGTTACAGAACAGGCATGTAAGGTAGATTTTGATGAAGAACGGAAGGCGTTGTCTGTAAGCTTTGACAAGCATAAATTACAGGTGCCTCAGGTGCTTAATGCAGTGATGGAAGTAACTGAGGTGAGCGACATTCAGATTCAGGAAACGCAGTTGGCTGAAATTGTAAAGGAGATTTACAATCACGGCTTAAAACAGGCGGATTCGTAAGGGGGTAGTATTGTGAGAAGAAAACTGCGAATCTATGTCCCTTTTGCGTTGAACGAATTGAAAACTCAGCTGTCTTACAGAGGAGCATTTTATTTATTTATTCTTATTAGTACGTTCAGCTCGTTTATTTCCTACTTTTTGTGGATGGCAATTTACGGAAGTACCGACAAGGTCATGCTTGGCGGGCTTACAAGGAATGAAATGGTTGTCTATATTTTTATGGTATATGTAACCCGTTCTATCGTCTGCATCTCCATATCAGACTGGGTAAGCGAAGATGTCGTGAAGGGAACCGTGGCAATGAATCTGATAAAACCGATGGATTATCGGTTGAGCCTGATTTCGAGAGCGCTTGGGCGGTCCGGGTATCAGTTTTTGGTGCCATCAGTATTTATCTGGATTGGACTTGAACTTTACAAGGTAAATGTATTGGGCATGCAGGTAACAGGTATTTGGAACATCTTATTGTATTTCATCAGCAGTATCATGAGCTTTTTGATTTTTGTGTTATTTGATTTCTGCGTGGGAATGATTGCGTTCTTTACAAATTATATATTTGGCTTGCTGATGGTAAAGGAGGCCCTGCTAAGATTTCTGACCGGTGAGTTGATTCCTTTAAGCTTTTTCCCGGAGTGTGTTCAGAGGATATTTGACTTTTTGCCTTTTTCATCTATGGTGTATACACCGGTTATGATTTATCTTGGGAAATATAATACGGCAGAATTGGGATTTGTACTGGCAAGGCAGGCTGTATGGGTGGTTCTGCTCTATTTGCTGGGTAGCCTTATCTGGAAAAAGGTAACAACACGTCTGGTTGTGCTGGGCGGTTAGTAAGGTGGAGAAAAATGAAGACAATAAAACGATATTTGCGATTATACAGAGTGTTAATCGTTCAGTTTTTTAAGGTAATCATGCAGTCGAAAGTTGATTTTCTGATGGGATTGTTTGGATTCTTTTTTACACAGGTTACAGGAATTTTGTTTTTATATCTGGTGTTTGAGCAGATTCCCTTCTTACAGGGCTGGAGTTTGGAACAGTTGATTTTTATTTATGGTTTTGCACAGATTCCGAGAGGAATTGACCACTTATTCACAGATAATATCTGGCTTGTAGCATGGCGCCTTGTGATTAATGGTGATTTTGACCGGTATATGCTTCGTCCCATGAATGTATTTTTTCAGGTGATAGCGGAAAAGTTACAGCCGGATGCACTGGGTGAATTGCTGGTAGGGACTATTTTGGTCATACACTCTTGTAGGAAAGGGATTGTTGTAACAGATGCATTACATATTGGACTCTTTTTTGTGTCGATTCTGGCGGGAGCACTGATTTATACCTCTATTAAATTGTTTTTTGCCTCCTTTGCGTTCTGGATTAAGAAAAGCGGACCGTTTTTACAGGTGGCTTATGAGATGGCTGATTTTGCAAAATATCCGACTGAAATGTACGCAAAGGGCATTCGCTTTTTAATTACATGGGTAATTCCCTTTGCGTTTGTCGCATATCTTCCGGCCAGCTACTTTTTGGGCAGGGGAGGTTTTTTCGGTGCCGGTAGCAGTAATGTTGGAGTGATTGGAATCGAATGCCTGATTGCAGGACTATTCTGGTGTATTGCGTATTCTGTTTTTCAGAAGGGAATAAGCATCTATGAAAGTGCGGGAAATTAGGATGTGAAAAAATAGGCTTTATCTTATACCGGTAAAATGCTATAATAATGCATATATACCCATTATTGATTTTTATCTTGGAGGTGCGGGATGAAGTCTTCCATAAAAATTAAAGGTAAGCTTAAGAATTATATTTATCTGCCAATGATGTTAACTGGTTTATTAGTATTGTTTAATGTGGCAGTGTATATGAAGGACGTCAGTATAGGAGCCATGTTTACAGGCTTTGTTATTATATATTTTGTTGTACTGCTCTTGTTCTACCGGCATTATAAGCCAAGGCTTGCTCACGAATTGATTAGTTTTGCAACACAGTATGGAACGGTACAAAAGCAACTGCTCTACGAGCATGAAATACCCTATGCTCTGGTAGATTATAATGGTAAGGTTTTATGGTGTAATGAGCAGTTTCAAAAGATGACAGGCGCAGATAAGGACTATCATAAATCCATAGCAGCACTGTTCCCGACGCTTACAAAAGAAGTCCTTCAAAAGACAACGGCAATTAATTCTATGAACATGGTGTACGAAGAGAGGAATTATCGTATATCAATGCGCCGTATTTTTTTCTCAGAGATTGCAGAGGAAAATGAAGTGATTGAAGCAGAGAATAATACGGATTATCTGACGGCAGTCTATTTGTTCGACGAGACAGAACTAAACCACTATATTCGTGAAAACAAAGAGCAGAAAATGGTGGCCGGACTGATCTATATTGATAATTATGAAGAAGCACTGGAGAGTATCGAAGATGTAAAACGATCTCTGCTCATTGCATTAATTGACCGGAAAGTAAATAAATATTTTTCTGAGATTGATGCATTGGTTCGTAAAACAGAAAAAGACAAATATTTTGTTGTATTCAAATATAAATGTTTAGAGCAGCTTAAAGCAGACAAATTCAGTTTGATTGAAGATGTTAAGACCGTAAAGGTCGGAAATGAAATGTCCGTTACTTTAAGTATTGGTATCGGAGCTGAGGGCGTCAGCTATAATCAGAATTATGAATATGCCCGTATGTCCATTGACCTTGCACTTGGCCGAGGCGGAGATCAGGTAGTTGTCAGAGAAGGCGAAGAGGTCACTTACTATGGCGGTAAGACAAAACAGGTAGAGCGAAATACAAGAGTAAAAGCCAGAGTGAAAGCACATGCACTGCGAGAAACGATTGAGAGCCGCGAGCATGTAGTGATTATGGGACACAATATAAGTGATGTTGACTCTCTTGGAGCAGCAATCGGTGTTTACTGTGCGGCCAGAGAACTTGGCAAGAAGGCACAAATTGTAATCAACGAAGTGACAACTTCACTGCGGCCATTGGTAGATTTATTTACGCCGGAAAAGGGTTATCCTGCTGATTTGTTTATCAATAGTGAAGAGGCGCTTGCGATTACTAATCGTAATACGCTGGTTATGGTTGTGGATACCAACCGGCCAAGTTACACGGAATGTCCGGAATTATTAAAACGGACAAATACAGTTTGTGTATTTGACCATCACAGACAGGGAAGTGAAGTAATCGAAAATCCGGTTTTGTCCTATATTGAGCCTTATGCATCCAGCGCCTGCGAAATGATTGCCGAAGTTTTGCAGTATTTTGCAGAGGATATTCAGCTTGAACCGGATGAAGCGGATTGTATTTATGCCGGTATTTTAATAGATACCAATAATTTCAGTACTAAGACAGGGGTACGTACGTTTGAAGCGGCTGCATATTTGAAGAGGGCAGGCGCGGAAGTGACAAGGGTAAGAAAGATGTTGCGAAACGATATGGCAGCCTATAAGGCTCGTGCGGAAGCAGTGCGTCACGCAGAAGTATATCGCAATGCATTTGCGATTTCTATCTGTCCGGCAGACAATGTTGAGAGCCCAACCGTGGTTGGCGCGCAGGCGGCAAATGAGCTTTTGAATATAGTTGGTATTAAAGCTTCGTTTGTAATTACAGAGTATCAGAATAAAGTTTATGTCAGTGCCCGTTCAATCGATGAAATAAATGTACAGCTCATTATGGAGAAAATGGGCGGTGGCGGTCATCTAAACGTGGCAGGTGCACAGTTTGCAGACCGGACGGTTATGCAGGTAAAACGAATGCTTCAGGATACGCTTGATCAAATGATAGAAGAAGGAGATATTGTAATATCATGAAAGTAATATTATTACAGGATGTAAAAGCCCTTGGAAAAAAGGGTGAAGTTGTGAATGTAAATGATGGCTATGCCAGAAATGCGCTTTTCCCAAAGAAACTCGCATTAGAGGCAAATGCAAAAAATATGAATGATTTGAAACTGCAGAATCAGCATGCAGATAAGGTGGCGCAGGAGAATTATGAGGCTGCCCTTGCTCTTGCCGAAGAGTTAAAAGAGAAAAAAGTTGTTGTAAAAATGAAAGGTGGCGAAGGCGGAAGAACCTTTGGCTCCGTATCCACAAAGGAAATAGCGGTTGCAGCGAAGGAACAGCTGGGACTGGAATTAGATAAAAAGAAGATGCAGCTTTCTGAACCAATCCGTTCTTTTGGAATGACAGAAGTCCCGATTAAGCTTCATCCAAAGGTAACCGGTAAATTTACCGTTCATGTAGTAGAAGAATAGAATTTATGCCGGCAATATATTGCGGCGCAGTAAGTTACAAGGAGGAACGTCATGGAAGAAACGCTCATTAAGCGGATTATGCCACACAGTCTTGAGGCAGAACAGTCTGTGATTGGCTCCATGATTATGGATAAAGATGCCATTATGGCGGCTAATGAAATACTCATTAGTGAAGATTTTTATCATCAGCAGTATGGTGTGCTGTTTGATACCATGGTGGAGTTGTTTAATGCAGGTCTGCCGGTAGACTTGATTACATTGCAGAATAAACTAAAAGAGAAAGATGCACCTGCTGAGATTACGAGTTTGGAATATGTGCGGGAGTTGCTTGATGCAGTTCCTACCTCAGCAAATGTGAAGTATTATGCAAAGATTGTAAAAGATCATGCAATGCGCCGTAAACTGATAAAATTGAATCAGGAAATTGAAAATGAATGTTATTCGGGGCAGGAATCCGTTGAGACAGTCATGGATATCACGGAAAAAAAGGTGTTTGAGTTGTTGCAGTCTCGCGGAGGATCGGGAGATTTTGTGCCGATTCGTAAGGTTGTTATGAATGCTTTAGAGAAGATTGAGAATTCCGCAAAAAGTGATGGCAATGTTACCGGTATTCCAACCGGGTTTGTGGACCTGGATTATCGTACAGCCGGACTGCAGCCTTCCGATTTAATCCTGATTGCAGCTCGTCCTTCCATGGGTAAGACGGCGTTTGTACTAAATATTGCTCAATATGTAGCATTTCATGAAGATATGTGCACAGCGATTTTTTCGTTAGAAATGTCGAAGGAACAGTTGGTGAACCGTCTGTTTTCTTTGGAATCGCATGTAGATGCACAGGCATTGCGTACCGGAAATCTTTCCGATGCAGACTGGGAGAAACTGATTGAAGGTGCTGGAGTAATTGGTAATTCTCACTTAATTATTGATGATACACCGGGTATTTCCATTGCAGAGATGCGTAGCAAATGCCGTAAGTATAAACTGGAACATGATTTGAAATTAATTATCATCGACTACTTACAGTTGATGTCGGGTTCCGGAAAATCTTCGGATTCCAGACAGCAGGAGATTTCAGATATTTCCCGTGCGTTAAAGGGGCTTGCAAGAGAGCTGTCTGTTCCGGTGATTGCATTATCACAGCTTTCCCGAGCAGTGGAGCAGAGACCGGATCACAGACCGATGCTTTCGGACCTTCGAGAATCCGGAGCCATTGAGCAGGATGCCGACGTGGTTATGTTTATTTATCGTGATGACTATTATAATCATGATTCGGAAGAAAAAGGTATTTCGGAAATCATTATCGCAAAACAAAGAAACGGTCCAATCGGAACTGTGAAACTGGCATGGTTGCCACAGTACACGAAATTTGCAAATTTGGAGAAAGAATAGTAGGAAAGAGCAAATATGTTTAAATGAGCGTATTTGCTCTTTTTTTGTGCGAAAAGAGAGGAAAATGAAAGCGATTTCAACGCATTAAAGCGGTGGTTGTTAAATATGCACAAAAGTGTGGATAAAACTTTTACATTCAAAGGCATGTTTCATGACAAAAATAGTACCTTAGAACGATTTTCACCGTCAAAATATTCTGATAATATGAACTTAGGTGATAGGGAAATGGCAAATTTCCCGAAAGTTATGTTGCTGGCACTTAGAAATAGGTGACAGCAATTGTTTTTTAAACTAAATGTAAGCGCTTACAACGACTTGCAAAAATTATGGGAGGAGCATGGGATATGCACTTAAAATTGGGAAAAAGAGCAAGACGAGTTCTTGCAGGATTCTTAGCATTGGCAATGGTTTTAACCAGCTTATCAACAGCAACGGTTAATGCAGAACCGGCTGATGACACACAAAGTGTAAGTGAAAAAGAGTGGGTGTTTTCGGATGCATCATTCACAAGTGGCGATTATGCAGAATTTGGAAGTTATACATATGATGGTTTAAGCTTCACAAATGGAAAGAGCCATAATAACACATACCTTTATATGGGACAAGGAACCATTTCGGTACCTGTAGAAGGAAACTGTACTGTAACAGTAGAGTCCTGTTATGAGTATTCCTATCAGTTTCCGGATGAGAAGGCGGATAGTGTAGCTGTTCATACCGGTTCTACAAGCCAAATTGATTCTTACAGCTATGATTACACAGGAGAAGCAGGGACAGTTGTGATAAATGTCCTTGGTGGAAGTTATATTAACTCTATTTCTGTAACAGAAACGGAGGAAACAGAGACAGAGGAAACGGACCCAACTGCGACAAATAGTGTTATTCCGTCTTCAGAAGCAGGGAAGATTGATGTTTGGGATTTGGGAGCAGAGCAGTTAGATTCTTCTAATTATGTAAATAAGTTGTCTGAAGATATTATTAACAGCTGGTATACAGGGGTTGAAGCCGGTACAAGCGGGGTAAATCTTGCGACATTTGCGGTAAAGGATGATGCAGGAAATACGTTGTTTGGATTTCATGACGGCGGTTACTCGGCTACGCACAGATTAAGAACCACAAATACAAATCTTACTCGATATGATGAGAAGAATAAAGCATTTGGCGGCACTACCTACAATGGATTTATTTATTCAAACAAATCAGCAACTTCAGATGTTTATGTTGAAATGTATGCAACTGCAGGTGACATTTTTACATTTGCAGTAAGCTCAAACGGAACAGAAGCAGAGTATGTATTTGAAAGTCCAAGTGGAGAAAAGCAGACGGGAATTTATGATGCGACAGAGGCAGGAACCTTACTTACTTTCTACGCACCAGAAACCGGAAGCTACAAACTGTATACAACAAAAGAAAAATTAGTGTTACTCAGAGCATACGTGCAGCATACACAGCTCGTTGAAATAACAGGTTCTGTCAGCGCACCGGAGAGCTTGGTAAATGCTTATGCAGTAACATTTACAAACACAGCAACAGGTGTTGTGACAGAGGCAGATGTTTCAAATGGAATATATGCGGTGAAATTAAACGAAGCATATACATATGAAGTGGCATTAAAAAATGCAAACGGATATGTAATTACAAGTGCAGATGAATTAACACTTGCTGCAGGCGAGGGCAAAAGTAAACAGTTTGATGTGACAGTCGCAGCAGTAAACCTTGCAAAAGTAAGTGGTACACTTCAGGGAATTGATGCGGCTACAGCAGAGAAATTAACAATTGCGTTAAAAGCAGATGAAATTTATGTTCCAACAGTAACGATTAATGGAACAACTTGGTCTGCAGAATTAGAAACAAATATTGAATATGCAGTAGAAATCTCAGGAATCAATGATTATGAACTGGTTTCTCCAACTACCCTTAAGGTATCAGAGGCAACAACACAGGATATTACGATTGAAAAGAGTATGAATAATTACAATCCTCCTAATTTATACCATAGCATT
>CAMGET010000014.1 GCA_946055175.1 uncultured Roseburia sp. | reverse complement strand
ATAGTTCAAAAGGACAAAATGTCTGCATCTGAATTGTTGGAAATAACAAATAAGAAACATAATGAATGGTCTGAACCGAGAAAACGTTTATCGGAAAAAGGTATCATAGATACGAAAACACGTGGACAGATTTTAGTCCGATTACCACGATTGAAAGAATTTTTAGAAAATGAGATGAATCAGTAGTTTTGGGCATCCTATAAGGGTGCCTTTATTGTTTATATTTTTTTTAGAAAAGAATTAGCACTCACCTCTTTACAGTGCTAACAAAATGTGCTATAACTCAAATTGTAACGAGGGATATATTTTTCGAAAGAGAGGTAACGCTATGAACATTCAAAAATTTACACAAAAGTCTGTAGAAGCAATCAATGACTGTGAAAAGCTTGCCTACGAATATGGCAATCAGGAGATTGAACAGGAGCATTTGCTGGTAGCATTGCTTCAGCAGGAAGACGGACTGATTTTAAAGTTAATAGAAAAAATGGAAATTCAAAAAGAGCATTTTTTGGATAATGCGATTCGTCATTTGAAAGCCCGTGTGAAAGTGTCAGGTGGGCAGGTTTTTGTCGGGCAGGACTTAAATAAGGTGCTTATACATGCAGAAGATGAAGCAAAGCAGATGGGGGATGAATATGTTTCTGTCGAGCATTTATTCCTCTGCTTATTGAAATATCCAAATAAGGCCATGAAGGAAATCTTTAAGGAATACGGTATTACCAGGGACCGTTTCTTAAAGGCCCTCTCTACAGTGCGTGGCAATCAGAGAGTGACTTCCGACAATCCGGAAGCTACTTACGATACGTTGGAAAAATACGGCTATGATATGGTTGAACGTGCGAGAAACCAGAAGCTGGATCCGGTTATCGGACGTGATGCAGAAATCCGGAATGTGATTCGTATTTTATCCAGAAAGACGAAGAACAACCCGGTGTTAATCGGTGAGCCCGGTGTCGGTAAAACTGCGGCAGTAGAAGGACTGGCGCAGCGAATTGTCCGTGGCGATGTGCCGGAAGGTTTAAAGGATAAAAAGTTGTTTGCACTGGATATGGGTGCACTTGTCGCAGGTGCAAAATACCGTGGTGAATTTGAGGAACGTTTAAAGGCAGTTCTTGATGATATTAAGAATTCCGATGGACAGATAATTCTTTTCATCGATGAACTTCATACGATTGTCGGAGCCGGAAAAACGGACGGAGCCATGGATGCAGGTCAGCTGTTAAAGCCAATGCTTGCTCGTGGTGAACTGCATTGCATCGGTGCGACAACCTTAGATGAGTATCGGGAATACATTGAAAAGGATGCTGCCTTAGAACGAAGATTCCAACCGGTTATGGTGGATGAGCCAACCGTTGAAGATACAATCTCTATTTTGAGAGGCTTAAAAGAACGTTATGAGGTATTCCATGGTGTAAAAATCACAGATGGAGCTCTGGTTTCAGCAGCCGTTCTTTCTAATCGTTATATTACGGATCGTTTTTTGCCGGATAAAGCAATTGACCTTGTGGATGAAGCCTGCGCTTTGATTAAGACAGAACTGGATTCCATGCCGACAGAATTAGACGAATTGAACCGCCGTATTATGCAGATGGAGATTGAAGAAACAGCGCTTAAGAAAGAAACAGACCACCTCAGTCAGGAGCGTCTTGCAGATTTACAGAAGGAACTGGCTGAGTTAAAAGATAACTTCAATACACAGAAGGCACAGTGGGAAAACGAGAAGAAATCCGTCGAACGTGTGCAAAAGCTGCGTGAAGATATTGAAGCTGTAAAAAACGATATTAAGACTGCACAGCAGAATTATGATTTGGAGAAAGCAGCAGAATTGCAGTATGGCAGGCTGCCGCAGCTGACAAAACAGTTGGAAATCGAGGAAGAGGCGGTAAAGAACCGAGATTTGTCCCTGGTACATGAAAATGTCAGCGAGGAGGAAATTGCGAAGATTATTTCCCGCTGGACTGGAATCCCGGTTGCAAAATTAACCGAGAGTGAGCGGAATAAGACCTTACATCTGGATGAAGAATTACACAAACGTGTCATTGGACAGGATGAGGGGGTCACAAAGGTAACAGAGGCTATTATTCGTTCTAAGGCGGGGATTAAGGACCCAAGCAAGCCAATCGGTTCCTTCCTGTTCTTAGGACCTACCGGTGTCGGTAAGACAGAACTGGCAAAAGCCCTGGCAGCAAGTCTGTTTGATGATGAAGCAAATATGGTGCGGCTTGATATGAGCGAGTATATGGAGAAGTATTCCGTATCCCGTTTAATCGGAGCACCTCCGGGATATGTAGGTTATGATGAAGGTGGGCAGCTGACTGAGGCAGTCCGTAGAAAACCATATTCCGTTGTCCTCTTTGATGAGGTGGAAAAGGCACATCCGGATGTATTTAACGTTTTATTACAGGTGCTGGATGATGGACGTATTACGGACTCACAGGGACGTACCGTTGACTTTAAAAACACCATTATCATCATGACATCCAACTTAGGTTCTGCCCATCTGTTGGAGGGCATTGACGAAAACGGTGAGATTAATCCGGTATGTGAAGAAGCGGTTATGAATGAACTGCGCGGACACTTCCGCCCGGAATTTTTGAACCGTCTAGACGAAATTATTATGTTTAAACCGTTGACGAAGGACAACATTGGAAACATTATTTCACTGTTGCTAGAGGATTTGAATAAACGGCTTTCCGACAGAGAGATAACAGTTGAACTTTCTGATTCTGCAAAACAGTTTATTATCGACCGTGGTTATGACCCAATCTATGGTGCGAGACCACTGAAGCGGTTCCTGCAGAAGCATGTGGAAACTTTAGCTGCAAAACTGATTCTGGCAGACGAAGTAAGAGAGGGAGATACCATTTTCATTGATGTCGACGGGGAGAAACTGACGGCACGAAGTAAATAGGAGGGACGGTTCTTTTGTCTCGAATTCCGAGACAAAAGAACCGTCCCTAATTTAGCGTTGCAAGAAAACTCAGAAACCGATATAATAAGACACAGAATGCAGGCACGTTTTGCTGCTTTATAGGAAATAGAAATGGGAGATTATAGTATGGCAGAGAAGAAAAAGATAATTTTGACAGGAGACAGACCGACAGGAAAACTTCATATCGGACACTATGTCGGTTCTTTAAAACGAAGAGTAGAATTACAGAATTCCGGAGAATTTGATGAGATTTACATCATGCTTGCCGATGCACAGGCGCTTACGGATAATGCAGACAACCCTGCAAAAATTCGTGACAATATTATGGAGGTTGCGTTAGATTATCTGTCAGCAGGAATTGATCCGACGAAGTCTAACATTTTCATTCAGTCCCATGTGGCTGAACTAACCGAGTTAAGCTTCTATTATATGAACCTGGTTACAGTGTCACGTTTACAGCGAAATCCTACTGTAAAATCAGAGATTCAGATGCGTAATTTTGAGACAAGCATACCGGTTGGGTTCTTCACGTATCCAATCAGCCAGGCGGCAGATATTACTGCATTCAAGGCAACGGTAGTTCCGGTTGGTGAAGACCAGATGCCAATGTTAGAGCAGACAAAAGAAATTGTACACAAATTTAACGCGGTATATGGGGAGACTTTAGTAGACCCTCAGATTCTGCTCCCTTCCAATAAAGCATGCTTAAGACTTCCGGGTACGGATGGTAAGGCAAAAATGAGTAAGTCTTTAGGCAACTGTATTTACCTTTCTGACACGGAAGCAGATGTGAAGAAAAAAGTTATGTCTATGTTTACCGATCCTGACCATATCCGTATTGAGGACCCGGGTAAACTGGAGGGGAATACAGTATTTACGTATTTGGACGCATTTTCTAATGAGGGACATTTTGCAGAGTACCTTCCTGATTATGCGAACCTGGATGAGTTAAAGGAACATTATCAGCGAGGCGGACTTGGAGATGTGAAGGTGAAGAAGTTCTTAAATAACGTGCTTCAGGAAGAGCTTTCTCCGATTCGTGCAAGACGAGCAGAATATGAAAAGAATATTGATGAAGTATATGAAATTTTAAAGAAGGGTAGCGAGGCAGCATCTGCAAAAGCGGCTGAAACCTTAAAAGAGGTGAAAGCAGCCATGAAGATTAACTACTTTGATGACCCGGCTTTCTTAGAAGAGCAGAAAAAGAAGTTTATGTAAGTTTTTATTGAGGAATTATTATGTCATTTACACATTTACATGTTCATACAGAGTTTTCCCTTCTGGATGGCTCTAACAAGATAAAAGAATATGTGAACCGGGTGAAGGAACTCGGAATGAATAGCGCCGCGATTACCGATCACGGCGTTATGTATGGTGTCATTGATTTTTATAAAGCAGCCAATGCAGCAGGAATTAATCCGATTATAGGATGTGAGGTTTATGTGGCACCGAATTCCCGGTTTGACCGTGAGGCATCCCATGGAGACGACCGGTATTACCATCTGGTTCTTTTGGCAGAAAACAATAAAGGGTATCAGAACCTGATGAAAATTGTGTCTAAGGGGTTTGTAGATGGCTATTACTATAAACCGCGGGTAGACATGGAAGTCTTGGAAACCTATCATGAGGGGATTATTGCGCTAAGCGCCTGCCTTGCCGGAGAAGTACAGCGTTATCTGGTGCGGGGCATGTATGAAGAAGCGAAAGAAGTTGCCTATAAATATGAAAAATGCTTTGGTAAAGGAAACTTCTTTTTAGAACTGCAGGACCATGGCATTCCGGAGCAAAAGACTGTAAATGCCCAGCTTTTGCGCTTAAGTGAAGAAACAGGGATAGAACTGGTAGCAACCAATGATGTTCATTACACCTATGCGGATGATGCGGAGGCACATGATATTCTGCTTTGTATTCAGACCGGTAAAAAGTTATCGGATGAAAACCGCATGCGTTATGAGGGCGGACAGTACTACGTAAAGTCTGAGGAAGAGATGCGAAAACTTTTCCCTTATGCAACACAGGCAATTGACAATACACAAAAGATTGCAGACCGGTGCCATGTGGAAATCGAGTTCGGTGTGACGAAACTGCCACATTTTGAGGTGCCGGAAGGCTACGATTCCTGGACCTACTTAAATAAGCTTTGCCATGAAGGACTGATTCAAAGATATCCCGACAAGCACGAAGAATTGGCACCGAAGCTTGACTATGAGTTAAGTGTCATTAAAAACATGGGCTATGTCGATTATTTTTTGATTGTCTGGGATTTTATCAATTATGCAAGAACCCATGGAATTCCGGTCGGACCGGGGCGAGGAAGTGCAGCGGGAAGCCTCGTTTCCTACACCACAGGGATTACGAATATTGATCCTATCCGCTACAACCTGCTTTTTGAACGTTTTTTAAATCCGGAACGAGTGACGATGCCGGATATTGATATTGACTTCTGCTACGAGAGACGTGGAGAAGTCATTGATTATGTCATTGAAAAATATGGCAAAGATTGTGTAACGCAGATTATTACGTTCGGTACACTGCTTGCAAAAGGAGTCATCCGTGATGTTGGACGTGTCATGGATTTACCGTACAGTTTTTGCGATACCATTGCAAAAATGATTCCAAACGAACTTGGAATCACAATTGACAAAGCGCTTGTCATGAATCCGGAACTTCGCGCCATGTACGAATCGGATGAAACGGTTAAGACATTAATCGACATGTCAAAACGTTTGGAGGGTCTGCCGAGACACAGCTCCATGCATGCGGCCGGTGTGGTAATTTCACAGAAGGCGATGGATGAATATGTGCCGTTATCAAGAGCGGCGGATGGTACGATAACAACACAGTTTATTATGACAACAATCGAAGAACTGGGACTGCTTAAGATGGATTTTCTGGGACTTCGAACGCTCACTGTCATTAAAAATGCAGTCGATTTGGTGGAAAAGAATCACGGAATAAAAATTGATGTGGACCACATTGACTATGACGATAAGAAGGTTTTGGATTCCATTGGAACCGGAAAATGTGATGGAGTGTTCCAGTTGGAAAGTGCCGGCATGAAAAACTTTATGAAGGAGTTAAAACCTCAGAGTCTGGAAGATGTCATTGCGGGTATTTCTTTATACCGACCGGGCCCGATGGATTTTATCCCTAAATATATTAAGGGAAAAAATGAACCGGAAAGCATTTCTTATGTCTGCAAGGAACTGGAACCGATTTTGGAGCCGACTTATGGTTGTATCGTGTATCAGGAACAGGTTATGCAGATTGTACAGGATCTTGCAGGCTATACCATGGGACAGGCTGATAATATCCGTCGTGCCATGAGTAAAAAGAAACAGTATGTTATTGACGCAGAGCGACAGAACTTCGTCTATGGAAATGAAGAACAGGGAATCAAAGGCTGTATTGCAAACGGTATCAGCGAAGATGCTGCCAATCAGATTTACGATTCCATGGTGGACTTTGCCAAGTATGCGTTTAATAAATCCCATGCGGCAGCTTATGCAGTGGTTGCATATCAGACTGCTTATTTGAAATACTATTATCCGGTAGAGTTTATGGCAGCGCTTATGACGTCTGTTATTGATAATACGAAGAAGGTGTCAGAATATATTTATAGCTGCAGGCAGATGGGAATTCCGGTACTGCCACCCGATATTAATGAAGGGGAAGGCGTTTTTTCTGCGGTAAACGGGAATATCCGTTACGGTATGTATGCAATCAAGAGTATAGGCCGTCCGGTAGTGGATACAATATTGGAAGAACGCCATGCAAATGGAGAATATAAGACGCTGCAAAGCTTTTTGGAGCGTGTTGCAAGCCGTGAGGTAAATAAGCGCGCGGTGGAAAACTTAATTAAAGCCGGGGCATGTGACGGATTGGACGGAAACCGCCAGCAAATGATGAATGTATATGCGGTGGTGATGGACAATCTGGCAAGCGAAAAGAAAAAATCCATGTCCGGACAGATGACGCTGTTTGATTTTGCATCTGAAGAGGATAAAAAGGATTACGAAATCAAGTTCCCAGAGCTTGAGGAATACAGTAAGGAGATTAAGCTGGGATTTGAAAAAGAGGTGCTGGGGATATACTTAAGCGGTCATCCATTGGAGGATTATGAGGCAAAATGGCGGAAGAATATTTCGGCTGTGACAGCAGACTTCCTTTTGGATGAAGAGACAAACGAAGTAAAAGTAAAGGATAATGAGGTTGTGATTGTTGGCGGTATGATTACAGAAAAAACGATTAAATATACCAAGAATAATAAAACCATGGCCTTTATTACACTGGAAGATTTGGTTGGAACCGTAGAAGTTATTATTTTCCCGAAGGATTATGAAAAATATCATCATCTGTTAAATGAGGATGAAAAAGTATTTATCCGCGGACGTGCAAATGTGGAAGAAGAGAAGGATGGTAAAATCATTTGCGAACAGATTTATTCTTTTGATGATACGAAGCGGGAATTATGGCTGCAGTTTGAAACGAAGGAAGCCTTTGAAGAGAAGGAGCAGCAGTTGTATGAAATGCTTCACGATTCTGATGGAAAGGACTCCGTTGTAATTTATATTTCTTCCATTAAGGCAATGAAAAGGCTGCCGGAAAGCCAGAATGTATGTGCAGATATGGTGCTTGTGAACAATTTAACTAACTTTTTGGGCAAAAACAACGTAAAAGTTGTAGAAAAGAATATTGAAAAGAAGCGATAAACCGATTAAAATAGGATACTAGAGATATTGTAACGGGAAATACATGGTATCTTTCAGGAGGAAGAAAAGATGGCAAAGGAAATAAAAACAATTGGTGTTCTTACAAGCGGTGGAGATGCACCGGGAATGAATGCTGCAATCCGTGCGGTAGTACGTGAAGGAATTGCAAAGGGATTGAAGGTAAAAGGAATTAAAAGAGGTTATGCAGGTCTTCTGGCAGAAGAAATCGTTGATATGGAAGCAAAGGATGTTTCTGATATTATTCAGCGCGGCGGTACGATTTTACAGACTGCCCGTTGTATGGAGTTTACGACACCGGAGGGGCAGAAAAAAGGTGCCGAGATTTGTAAAAAGCATGGCATCGATGGCGTTGTTGTAATCGGTGGTGACGGTTCCTTTAAAGGAGCTCAGAAACTGGCTGCCTTAGGGGTGAATACAATTGGACTTCCGGGAACCATTGACCTGGATATTGCCTGTACCGAGTACACCATCGGTTTTGATACAGCGGTCAATACTGCTATGGAAGCAATTGATAAGGTTCGTGATACGTCTACCTCACATGAGAGATGTTCCATTATTGAGGTTATGGGACGTGGCGCAGGTCACATTGCATTATGGTGTGGTATTGCAAATGGTGCAGAGGATATTCTGTTGCCGGAAAAATATGACTATGACGAGCAGAAGCTGGTGAACAACATTATCGAGAAACGTCAGCGAGGCAAAAAGCATCATATTATCATTAATGCAGAAGGTATCGGACATTCCGCAAGTATGGCTAAGCGTATTGAAGCAGCAACCGGTGTTGAGACACGTGCTACTATCTTAGGACATATGCAGCGTGGAGGAAGCCCGACCTGTAAGGACCGTGTATATGCATCTACAATGGGTGCAATGGCTGTGGACCTTTTGTGTGAAGGAAAGTCAAATCGTGTAGTTGCGTATAGTCATGGAGATTTTGTTGATTACGATATTGATGAGGCACTTGCAATGCAGAAGGGTATTTCAGAATATCAGTATGAAATTTGCCATAACCTTTCTAAATAATAGAAACTGAACTCCACGGATGTTTTTCGTGGAGTTTTTTTACGCCATAGTACGAAAGGAGACGTTCATGATAACTAGTGCAGGCAACCAACAGATGAAGAATCTGGTACTTCTGATGAAGAAGGCAAAGGCAAGAAATGAGCAGGAAACCTTTGTGGTAGAAGGCAGAAAGATGGCAGAAGAGATACCGGACGGGTGGCTTATAAAGACCTATGTGTCAGAAAGCTTTGAAAGAGAAAATGTGTTTTTCCTGAAAAACAAAGACTATGAAGTTGTGTCAGACGCTGTATTTAAGTCAGTTTCAGATACACAGACGCCACAGGGAATCTTATGCCTGGTAAAAAAACCTTCTTACCGGCTAAATGATTTACTGTCAGATAAGAATGCGCATTTACTGATTGTGGAAAGCATCCAGGATCCGGGAAATTTGGGAACCATGCTTCGAACCGGAGAAGGCGCAGGAATTAGCGGCGTGATTATGAATCAGTCTACTGTGGACTTGTTTAATCCGAAAACCATTCGCTCCACGATGGGAAGTATTTACCGGGTACCGTTTTTTGTGACAGATGATTTGGAACAAACGATATTAGAACTGAAAAGTCAGGGAATTAAGGTATATGCTGCGCACCTAAAGGGAACGCTTTGCTATGATGAACCGGATTACAGAGGACCAAGTGCATTTTTGATTGGCAACGAGGGAAACGGTTTGTCAGATGTAGTGGCAGATTGTGCGGATACCTATATAAAAATTCCGATGCAGGGGCAGGTGGAATCCTTAAATGCAGCGATTTCAGCGGCTTTATTGATGTATGAGACAAGCCGGCAAAGACGTCTTGGATAAGAAAACAGAAAGTGAGTTTGAGGGGATTTATGCGGATTTGGTTTAAAATGATGAAAGATAATCATTTGTTGCGGGATATTACGATTACAGATGAATCGAAGGATACAAGAACACACAAGATTTTCCGGGCTTTAGATGAAGCATGTTATGAGTTTGATTTAGGCAGACCAATCTGGTTAGAAAAAAATGTGAATGAATTTAAACAGCATGCCAAGACAAAATTCTATGGGGAATGCTTTGTAGAAACGATTGCATTTGATTATTTGGAAATACATGTAATCGAAGAGGATTAGGAGGTATGGCATGGAAGGCGAAAAGAGGAGAGAACAGTTAATCATTCTTTTAGAGAAGAGCAGTCAGCCGATTTCGGGAACAGACTTAGCAAAGCGATTAGGAGTGAGCCGTCAGGTGATTGTCCAGGACATTGCTTTGCTTCGTGCGACGAATAAAAATATTTTAAGCACGAACAAAGGATATGTGTTATATGCGCCGGAACCGGAGAATAGCCGTGTGAAGAGAAGCTTTGCGGTCAGCCATACCAAAGAGCAGATTCGGGATGAACTATATACGATTGTGGACTATGGCGGACATGTGCTAGACGTCGTGGTAGCACATGATATTTACGGGCAGATTATGGTGGATTTGATTCTGAATAATCGTCTGGATGTGGATGAATTTGTGGAGCGGATTGAAAAGAGCAAAAGCCGTCCGCTAAATGTGCTGACAGATGGGGAGCACTGGCATACCGTAGAAGCAGAATCAGAAAAGGTGTTAGACAGAATTGAAGAAAAATTAAATGAAAAAGGATACTTGCGTTAATAAGAATAGAGTGTTATACTGAAAAACAACTGTCAAGACAGGTGACAAGACAGTGAAAAACCGTAAGGAAAGCTGGAGGAATTATGGAAAAGTTTAAGGAATTCTTGAAACGAAAAGATATTGAAATTTCAGTAAAACGCTACTTTATTGACGCTTTAGGTGCTATGGCACAGGGATTATTTGCATCTCTTCTGATTGGAACGATTGTCAGTACCTTAGGTACTCAGTTGGGAATAGAAATTCTGGTTACAGTTGGAAACTATGCCAAGGCAGCCGTAGGACCGGCGATGGCGATTGCAATTGGTTTTGCATTAAAGGCATCTCCACTGGTTTTATTTTCTTTGGTGGCAGTCGGTGCGGCAGCCAATGAACTTGGCGGTGCGGGTGGTCCGCTGGCTGTACTTGTGGTAGCCATTTTTGCGGCAGAGTTTGGAAAAATGGTTTCGAAAGAGACAAAAATCGACATAATAGTCACACCGTTTGTTACTATATTTATCGGTGTAGCGCTATCCTTATGGTGGGCACCGGCAATCGGAGCCGCTGCAAGTACCTTTGGCAGTGCTATTATGTGGGCAACAGAACAACAGCCATTTGTAATGGGGATTGTTGTATCTGTAATTGTAGGAATTGCATTAACCCTTCCAATCAGCAGTGCAGCAATCTGTGCGGCATTGGGACTGACCGGTCTGGCCGGAGGTGCAGCAGTAGCAGGCTGTTGTGCGCAGATGGTTGGTTTTGCAGTTTTAAGCTTTAAAGAAAATAAATGGGGCGGTCTTTTTGCACAGGGAATCGGTACTTCCATGCTACAAATGGGAAATATTGTGAAGAATCCAAAAATCTGGCTTCCGGCAATTCTTACTTCAGCAATTACGGGGCCGATAGCAACCTGTGTTTTTAGAATGGAAATGAATGGCGCAGCCGTTTCTTCCGGAATGGGAACCTGCGGATTGGTAGGGCAGATTGGTGTCTATACCGGGTGGCTTAATGACATTGCTGCCGGAACGAAGGCTGCTATCACAGCAATGGACTGGCTGGGGATGCTTCTTATCTGCTTTATTTTGCCGGGCGTTCTCTGCTTCCTGTTTGGCTCCATTTTCCGTAAAATTGGTTGGATTAAAGAAAACGATTTGAAACTGGACCTGTAAAAGAAGCTTAAGAAAAATTTTAGAAAGAATATCTTTTGAAATGCCCACATAAGAATAGAAGTATGCTATAATGGATACGGAAATAGGAAGGTACATTTCAGAAAGGTATGGGTCGATATATGGAACATATAGTTCCCATGGATGAGGGGATTGAAAGCTGGAATACGACGATATTTTTATATAACTCAGCATT
>CAMGET010000013.1 GCA_946055175.1 uncultured Roseburia sp. | reverse complement strand
GGGAAGATACTGGTGAAGAAGGTCAGTATTACCATTACAATGGCAATTACATATTTACCGACTTTTCCTAAGTTTATTTTCGACAACTGACCTGATTTTCCGGTAACTGTCGTGTAATTTTTCCGGCTCTTTAAGCTCACCTGATTCATGGTGAGAATTGCCACGCCGAAAATCATCATAATAATTGCCAGAATGCTGGCTTCTCCTGTGTACTTAGAGTTCAAGGAGATATATTTGGTTGAAAGTGTTGTCAGTCCCAAATAGTGTGGAACCGGATAGCTTCCCATAGCACTTCCGAATACCAACAGTATGGTGGAAAGAATCGCCGGTTTTATCATTGGAAGTGTAATACGAAACATCGTCTTCCATTTCGGAGTATCCAGAATTGTTGCTTCCTCCTCCAGATTTGGATCCATATTCCGGAAAATGCCATCAATTAATATGTAGGCAAAAGGAGCATAATGTAATCCCAACACAATAGAACTCGGAAACAGTCCCTGGCACCACCACTTAGGCATCTCGATTCCAAACAAAGACGCCAAAAGACCATTTGCTGTCCCCACAACAGCATTACTGTTAAATACGTTCTGCCATACAACAGCCAGCGTCCACTGTGGCATGATATATGGGAAAATAAAAATAGAGCTTAAATACTTTTTAAATTTTAAATTTGTTCTTGTTACCAGAAATGCAAAAAATCCGCCATACAAAATGGAAATCGTACAGGTTAATACTGCAAGAAACAGTGTATTCCACAAAGGTTTCCAAAGATTTGTCATTGCCAGTCTGCTGGTAAAAAGATCCACATAGTTAACCACCGTATATCCGGAAGATTTTCCGGTCAGATGGGCATCAATGGTACCCGGATGAATAATCAGGGTATCCTTCACAATAGCCACAATAGGAGCTACCGTTGAGAAAGTAAGAACAATACCGAACAACAGAAGGATGATATTCTGTGGTTTGGAAAGGTATGTTTTTACCTTATTTGCAATATGCTTACTGTTCATAAGCCACTCCTTTCCTTAAAAAGTGAGGTGCCGCACATTTTATGTACGACACCCCACCTGACAGTCGCCGTTATTGAGCACTGTATTTTGTCAAAAGTTCAATCCAGCTTCCTACGGTGAATGCTACTGATGCACAATATTCCGGATCTTCCAGAACAAGTTTTCCATCTGTAGTCCACCAAGTATAGCCACGGTCATTCTTGCACTCAAATACATTTTCGCCCGCTTCGTTGTAGCCGCCTTTGCTGTGCTGATAAGTTGTTTCAATAGCTGTTGCTACATTCGGATTAGAGGAATAACCACCCATATCTTTGCCCCATGCGCTGAAGCCTTCTTCGGTACAGGTCATGAATGCAATGAATGCACATGCTGTCCATGGAAGTGGGCTGTTATTTGTCAGGAACAGGTAGTGGCAATATCCATAACCGCCAATACCGGTATATCCGTCTTCATAAGCTGCTACTTTAATATTATTTAATGATACACCAGCAGATTCTTCTACAGAACGCAGTTTAGAGTAAACCAGTAAGCCGTTCTGATCGGTTGCGGAATCCGTTACTAAGGTATTACAGATAGGTCCATCATCTGTCTGTGCATTATAGCTTTCTACCCAAAGTTTAATCCATGCCAAAGCGTATGCGCCGTCTGCGCCAAGTCCTAAATCTTCTGCATCTGACTTCATTTCTTCGATTACAGGTTTAAAGTATGCTTTATCGGCATCATCTAACGCTTCATAAGCTTCTCTTAACCATGCAGCATATTTGTCTGCTGTTAACATGTATAAGAAGTTCTTTCCTACGATTTCAGAATCGATATCCATATACAGAGCATGATTTCCTTCTGCTACGAAATCCCAGCAGTTATCATAAGTTGCGCTTCCTGTGCAGTTGTACATAAATACTTTGTTCAAAGTCTGCAGTGGCAGGAATCCTTCAAATGCATCCGGTGTTGTTCCGTTTGCCTCTGCCCATTCTTTTGGAACAAATGTTTTCAAAATGCCCGGCTGAACCATCTTGGATTCAATCTGGTTACCATCCTGAATCAGTGTCATAGCAAAAGTACCTGTTTCCTTCAGGGAATCTGCTGTCAACTGCTCAAAAATCTTGTTGTTTTTCGGCTGCTGCCATTCATATTCCATGGTGTAATTTGAATCGATGGTCTGCAAGTACTCAATGAAAAGAGGAAGTGCTGTCTTGCCTCGGCTTGAGTTTCCTACACCATAGAAGGTTTTTCCGTTGGATTCCTCAATTGCTTTTTTTGCCAGTTCCTCTAACGTCATTCCTTCTGCTTCTTTGATGATTTTCTCGATTTCGGAAAGATTCTCATCTTCCTTAGCTGCTTCGTCAGTTTTTGCGACATCGCTTGTCTGGTTTTCCGTCACTGCCGGAGCAGAATCAGATGATGACGGTGACTCGTTTTTGCCACACCCCGAAAATGACATCACGAGCATCGCACCTGCTAACATAAGTGCTACTAATTTTTTCTTCATAATTTACCCTCCTTGAATTGTTTGTGTATTTCTTACACCTTGTAAGAATATTATATCTTCGCTTATCGGTATTTTGAACTCGACAAAACTGTTATCATTTTAAAAATCCTGTTATTCTTGACAAAAGAACAACAGGATTTTCATGTTTTGTGTGTAATATATACAATTTTCTTCTATTATTTTATCCGATTCTGATACTCAGACGGTGTCATTCCTACTATTTTTTTAAAGGTACTGGAAAAGTAAGTGATATCTTTATATCCTACCTGCTCTGCCACCTCGCTGACACGGTTTCTGCAATCCTCTAACAGCTTCATTGCCGCACGCATCCGGTATCTTGTGATGTAAGCCGCCACAGTATAATTTGTCTCTTTTTTAAACAAATGACTCAGGTGCCCTTCACTGACACCCACTGCGTCAGAGATGGCTGCTATGCTGATATCGCTATCCCCGTAATGCTGTGCTATATAACCAAGTGCTTCTCTGATATACCTGCTCTTGTCACCCGGCTCATCCGATACGGAAAGAACCGTCTGTTGTTCTCTATTTTTTTGACTGTCCCGCTGCTCCTCAATCTCCTTCTTTGCCCTTAACACACAAGCTTCCAGTTCACCATCCTCAAAAGGTTTCAGCAGGTAATCAAAAGCATAATAGCGCAGCGCCTGTTTTGCGTATTCAAACTCGCTGTATGCGGTCAGAAAAATAACATGCACCTCATTTTCTTCCTGTCGCAGGGTTTTAAGCAACTCAATGCCATCCATGCGTGGCATTCGGATATCACTGATAATCAAATCCGGATGGAATTTATGCACCATCTTAAGAGCTTCCTCTCCGTTAGACGCTTCAGCTACTACTGCGCAATCCATGGCCGCCCAGTCTGTTTCCATAACGATACCGCGTCTTACAAACATCTCATCATCTACCACCAGAATCTTTAGCATCTGTTGTTTTCTCCTTTCTCAAAGGAAATGTCAGGGTAACAAGTGAACCGCCCTGGTCCGGCTTACTTATTTTTACGCCATAAGCTTCCCCATAATGTAATCGAATAATTTTGTCTACATTTCCCAACCCGATATGCCCTGTTGGTGCCTGCAAACCGCCATTATTTAGCCTGTCAATGACCTCCTGTCCGATACCGCAGCCGTCATCTCTAACCTCTACCACCAGTGTCGGAGCCTCGTCTGTCCCTCCGGTATAAGCATCCACACAGATATGGCCGTCCTCGCACTCCGAAAGCCCATGAATCACCGCATTCTCCACTATAGGCTGAATCACCAGCTTGGGCAACTCGCAATCTGCCAATTTCTCATCATATGTACAGATGCATTCAAATCTTCCGTTAAAGCGTATCCGCTGTATTTGGGCATAGCTTTCTACCAGTTCCATCTCTTCCCGAAGAGTTGTAAACTGCTTTTTGGAAATTGCCGCTCTCAGTATTTTCGCCAGTTTAGACACCAACGTTACAATCTCCGGTACATGATTTGCTTTTGCCACCCATTTCACCGTATCTAACGTATTGTATAAAAAATGAGGATTTAACTGCGCCTGCATCATAGCTATCTGTATTTCATTCAGCTGTTTTTGCTGTTCCACTTCTTTTTCCATATTCTTTTTCAAATCTGCAGTCATGTAGTTAAAGTTTCCGGACATCTCCGCAAACTCCGTGGTAGGCCAGTCCTCCTTCATTCGTGCATCCAGATTGCCCATCTGCACTTCATGCATGGTTTGATTTAATACCTTAATCGGTCTGGATAGCCGGTTGCTCAGATTGTATCCCAGGCATACACACAGCACCAGTATCACTGCAATCATAATAAAAAGAACTGTATACATGGAATTTACAGTTTCCTCTGTAAAAATATGTGGTCTCAGCAGGATGATATATAAGCCGATTCCTTCCATTTTATCTAAATATACACTATTACCCTTGTAATCCGACTGAATGGGTTCGTTTTGAAGCAGTCTTTCTCTAAGTGCCGCTCCCGGGTCTTCCTCTGCGGTACTTCCCGCATGAAAAACTGTTTCCATAAATCCGTCCAGAATACAGATACCATCCTGTCCACCGTAAGTACCCTTCAATACATTTTCAAACTCATCCGTTCCCATATTAATGACGAAAAATCCGACTGCCCCTTGTTCATCCTTAACCAGTTTTGCTGCCTGTAATACCGCATTGCCGGATGGTTCATCTGCTCTTTGAACCACAAACTTTTCTGCTTCTTCTGACGCTTTTCTAAGAATTCCCCAATAAGGCTCCAGTTTCTTCTGATAGGTTCCCGTTCCGGTGGAATATTGGCATGTCCCGTCCATACTGTATAGTTCAAACCATGCATCATCCCTTAACTCTTTGGTTTTTCTATAGAGGGTTCGATATATCTCATCAGAATTTGTAAAATCCGAATTTCTCAGTGCTTCTGCAATATCGTCATCCTCACAGATTTCATCCGCGAGCACGGAAAACTCCGAGAAAAGCTGTTCCATGCGGCTGTTTACTTCCTCCGCAAGTTCCATATCTCTTACCTGATAGTCTTTTGAAATTTTCAATTGAAACAGTTGAATCAAAAAAAGACTGCAAACTGCCAGCGGAAGAACGGATACCGCAATCATACTGGTTAGCAGTTCCTGTTTAAATGTTCTTTTCACTCTTTTTCCCATTTCTGCTACCTGCCCTGTTCCGCTATAATATCCGCCCAGCTCTTTAAAATTTCTTCCCGATGCGCTCCTGCCCATTCCACATCATAATTCAGCACTTTAAGGCTTTCGTCCCCCGTTTGCTGTAAGTTTTCCAATACAGACCTCCTGTGAAGCCGGTCTACTGCCAGTTGCTGCACATCATCCCCAACAATAAATTCAATAAACTGCTTTGCATTTTCTTCGTGTTTTGTTCCTATCACAATCGCACATCCGTCCGGCACGGTACTCGTACCGTCTTTTGGATATACAATTGAAATATCTGCGCCATTGTCGATGGCCTTTAGTGCAGTTTCCTCTAAGGTAAGTCCAATTGCCTTAGCACCACTAGACACCTCATCGACTGCCTCTTTGGAACCGGCAGATACCTTATATTCCAATGCCCTTGCAAATTGTTTCAAAGTCACATCCTCTTCCATCCCCATGGCCTGAATCAAGGTTACCAGCATGGTATAACTGCTTCCGGATTTCAATGGATCACCAAAGGCAATGTTTCCCTGCCAAGACTGATAAAACAGTTCCTGCCAGCCTGTCGGAGCCTGTCCGCTGTCTACCAGTTTATTGTTATAGATAAACACAATCGGCAGTTCCGTAAATGCCGTATAGCTTCCGTCTTTACTGCGGTACTGCTTTTTAATGCTATTGTTTCTGCCGCACACATAAGGTTTGAAATAGTCGCTATAAGCACTATAGCTCTCGATTCCTCCTCCAAACATGATATCGCAGGTAAATTCTCCGTTTCCTTCCGCTATCTCTTCCAAAAGCTCGGATGTACCGCCGGTATGCAGTTCCACCCAAATGCCGGTTCTCTCCTCAAACTCCTTGATAATAGGTTCATATACTTCTTCCTTATGGGAAGTGTAAACTACAAGTTTGTTTTCTTCCTGTACCGGCAATACCTGCTCTTGTGACTTTGTACAGGCTGTGAAGAAAAAGCACGCCCCCAAAACTATGGCTATGGTTTCCATTTTTCGAAAAAAATTATTCATAGCTGTCCCCCATTTTCATCCATTCTAAAAATGATTGTAGCACAAAAAAAGGCATCTGCCAAATAGGCAGATGCGCCTTTTTACGCGTCTCTCTCCAACCCCAATGCTACCCTGATTCGTCCTATCAGATAGGATGGCCGGAATGGTTTTACAATATAATCCGCTGCCCCTACTTTCTTACACCTTTCAACCGTTTCGCGATCCGACAAAGCGGTAAGGAAAATAATGGGTGCAGGTTCCTCAAATAGCTGGCGGATGGTCCGAGCCGTCTCAATTCCATCAACTCCCGGCAGAACTACATCCATTAATATCACAGCCGGCATTCCATTTTTATGTATGTAAGAAATTGCTTCCTTTCCGGTCTTTGCCATAACCACCCGAAACTGTGTCTCACAAATGTTTCTTACCATTTGTAACGTCATAATTGTATCATCTACTGCAAGTACAATCGGTCTGCTATCGCTCTTACTGGTGTCAATTGCTGCCATCTCATTGCTGTAATCTGCTTCCACTGAACTGTTTGGATTAATCGTAATATGTAGGTTTTTCCTTTCATCTCCCAAGTCTAGTAGTTCCCCATTTCGTAGGCGGATTTTGGGGCGAAGCGGGTTACTGGTATTTTCATAGACAAGACCTTCCCTTCCATCGGAAAGCTTTACCAATACCCCTTTCGGATAAACAGGCACCCATTTTAAAAAGGTTGTTACCACCTGCCTGTTAAATAAA
The DNA here is from genome assembly GCA_946055175.1 of uncultured Roseburia sp. Lineage (GTDB taxonomy): Bacteria > Bacillota > Clostridia > Lachnospirales > Lachnospiraceae > Roseburia. The sequence goes on along the minus strand of CAMGET010000013.1, from coordinate 4,852 downwards.
ATATCACAGCCACCCATCAAATATTCAATTGCCTCTGACGGTGTATAAGGATCTTTGTATGGTCGCTTAGATGTTAAAGCGTCATAAACATCTGCTACATGAATAATTTTTGCAAAAAACGGAATTTTATCTTTCGAAAGTCCGTTTGGATAGCCGCTTCCATCTTCATTTTCATGATGAAAAAGAATGGCTCTTTTTGCATCTAAAGAAACATTCCAACGCTCTGCCAACAATTCAACAGACAGTTGCGGATGCATTTTTATAAGCTTGAATTCTTCCTTTGTCAATCGTCCCGGCTTATTTAAAACCTCAGGATCAATCATGAGCTTTCCCATATCATGAAACATCGCACCTACGCACAAGTCATTTAGTGCATCCTGTTTTAGACCAAGCCCCATCCCAATTACAGTTGATAAAACAGCAACATTTACAGAATGGCGGTAGGTATAATCATCAAAGGTCCGCAAGTCTACCATATCTAATGTAATGGAACCACTGGCTAATATCTGCTTTACCACATCCTTAGCTACCTGCAGACTCGCATCGATATCTTTCTTACGTAAAGCCTCAGCTCCCCTGTTTCTAAGTTCGACGCTAATCGTTTCCTCTATCTCGATGCCTCTTGAAAACTCATCTTCAATATAGAATCCGAGATAGCCTCTTTCTTTTAATTTTTCGATATACTCTGCAGTAATCGGACGTTTTTTTGCAATCAGCATGCGGCTATATTCGTCAAATACCCCCTTTGCTAAAAGCATCCCCGGTTCTGCTTCCTCAATTCGTATATACCTCATCCTTTATTCCCCTTATTTCGTTAGATATGGGAAAAAAAACTTACTCTGCCCTTCCCTATCAAACATATTATTATACTGCAATGTCTCATATTGTCGAATCCAGTCGATTTCTTCTCCTTCTGCTTCCGACAAGTATTTATACCTTCCTTCTGCCGCAGAATAAAAACCTCTGGAATTAATTGCCGGTACATATTCCATCATACTTTTCAAGAATCGGTTATAAGCCGGTAATGGAAGTCCCGCGCGTTCCAGTGCCAATGTAGACAAATAATTTAAGCTGGTAATAGGTATTTCCTCTTCCTCACTCTCGTAATTGGTCCAAATAAAAAATGGCACTTTATAAAGGTTCTGCAATTCTGTGATAGTCAGACCTGATAAGCCTTTTCCATTCAATCTTTTATAAAAATCGGTTCTTAAACTTGGCTGATGGTCTCCAAAAAATACGATTTCAACCGGTTCTTCCACATTTTCAAAATAACGAATCAGGTATTCCAATGCTTTATCACTTTCATTCAGCAGAGACAAATATTGGTTTGCATCCGGATAGTTCCCTGCCAAAACCCGGATTTTTTCTGCAAAATTATCATATTTCTCTGTATATCCGCCATGGTTCTGCATGGAGATTCCCATAATAAATAAGTTCTCATTTTTTGCCTTACTCTCATAGCGTTCGATAATCTTTTCGTAAAATTCCTGATCTGAAATATATTTTCGTAGTAACGCATCCTCATCAAAATGATTGATAAAATACATCTCGTCAAAGCCTAAATCCGGATACACAAGATTTCTGCTCCAACCGGTCTCGTAGTATGGATGCATTGCCACACAGGTATAGCCATAATTTTTCAAATCAGACACCAGCGAAGTTGGTTCTTCGCTAATGTACTGCTGATACACAACCGAGCCACTCGGCAAAAAGGCCATCGTGTTACCAGTGAGAAATTCCCATTCACAATTCGATGTTTTCGCACCAAACACCGATGACAATGCATAACCGCGAACGACATTTTCCTGTAAGGAATCAAAGTACGGTGTCACCTCTTCATTGGTTGCAAATGCACCGATTGTAGTCAAATCAGCATACGATTCACTCATGATAGCAATAATCGTAGGCTTCTCTTCTGTTACTTCTTCCCCAATGCTATACATTGCTTCCAGTGCCTCTACCGCTTCTTTTGAATAGCCTTCCGGCGGTTGTACAAAATAATCACGGATGCTCAAAAGGAAATTCAGCACATAACCATTTCGGTAAGAGCCCTTCTGCTCCCAGGTTTCTGTTACAATACTTTCTGTTGCCTTTGCAAGATAAAGACTTCCTGCAAGCACAAGTGAAATACAAACAACACGCATCCAAATTTTATGGTTTACAAAAGACACATTGCATTTTCGAATGAATGAAATGTAAAGTGTAGAAAGTAAAATCACATAAACCGCCCGCTCATCCAGAGTAAATTCATAGTTTCCGGCAACACTTAAGCCGGTAGAAACGGAACGGATATCACTGAAAATAAACTCATTTCCCCGGAACATATATACAAAGTAATTGATTCCTGCCAAAAGCATCAATGTCAGGTGGGAAATAATACAGGTCAGTTGCAGATGATTCGTAATGACCTGCACACCTGTGTACAGCACCATACAACATAAAATATTAAGTCTTAATTTGGAATCTGTAATGTTTGCCCGTAAGTTCGCATCCAACAAAAGGTACTGTACCATATAAGTGGAAAAAATGCTGCTAAGAAAAATACCGGCAGCAGTCCACAACCAGACCAAAGAACCCTTCCATTCGATTACCAGCCATTTAATTCCCACATAAGCTGCCAAAAATCCAATCAACACCCCTATTGAAAATGGCGTCCTAAGAAACAGCACGATGGAAAAAACGAAGATGGCGATAATCCAGTACACGTCCTCTCGTTCAAACTTCAATCTAATCTTCATTTTACTCTGTCACTTCTCTATCGTTTAAAAAATCCCGGACCTGGCCTTCAATAATTTTCATCAGCCGGGTTCTTGCTTCGATACTTGCCCATGCAATATGCGGCGTAATAATCAGCCTGTCACTGTCCTTGATACGGCGAAGAGGATTCGTCTCACTCATCGGTTCCACTTTAAGCACATCCAAGCCTGCTGCCGCAATGGAACCGCTCTCCAGCGCCTCTGCCAAATCTTCTTCTACTACAATCGGTCCTCTGCCCAGATTTAAGAAAATGGCACTTTCTTTCATCCTGTCAAACGCAGCTTTATTCATAAGCCCTTCCGTTTCCACAGTAAGTGGTGCATGCACAGAAACGATATCTGATTCTTTTAATAATGTGTCAAAATCTACTCTTTCATACCCTGCCTGAGTATTTTTTCCGGAAGTGGAATAATAAATAACACGGCAGCCAAAAAGCTTTGCAATATCAGCCACCCTGCGTCCGATCGCTCCAAGTCCGATAATTCCCCATGTTTTTCCGGAAAGCTCATGAAATACGTTCTGGAAATGCGTAAATACGGTATCGCCAATATAGCGTTCTGACTTCACATATTCATCATAGTAAGCCAGCTTTTCCAACAGGAAAAATAGAAGTGCAAACGTATGTTGTGCTACGGTTTCCGTAGAATATCCCGCTACATTGCGCCATTCGATTCCACGTTTTTCCAAATATTCTTTATCCAAATTATTAGTACCTGTTGCTGTTACACAGACCAATTTCAAATGCTCAGCCTCACCAATCGACTGTTCATTAATCACAACCTTATTGAGGATAATCACATCCGCATCCCTTGTACGAACTCTTGCTTCCTCCGGCGAAGAGAATCCATATTTTACCACTTCTCCCAAACGTTCAAAACCCGATAAATCAATATCTTCACCAATGGTTTTTACATCCAAAAAAACAATTTTCATACGATTACTCCTGCGTATCCTCTTCTTTTTTCGGCATATGCGAGCTGTCATCTACATAAAGCGTTACGCCTCGGATTTCCTTTACTGTCACAATCGTACCTGCTTCAAATGTCTTTTCTTCATTGTATGCTCTTGCAGACCATTCCTGCCCCTTGTACAAAGCTGTACCTGTGCCACGGAGATTATCCACGCTTTCCGTCAGACAAACATCTACTCCAATTACTGTTTCATAATTTGTCTTTACCAGTCGTGGTTTAAAATACTTTAATGCCCATGGTCTTGTAAATAGTATAAGAATTGCAGACACTACTACAAAAATCGCAATTTGCCAGAAAATATTGATTCCCAAAAGTGAAAAAATCAGTGCTGCCAGTGCTCCGCCTGCGAACCAGATAGAAGTCAATCCCACAGTTGCAATCTCTACACCGATAAATAAAACGACTAAAACAAGCCAAATAATAATTTCCATATGAAAGAACCTCCTCACACCATTTTATCATTTGTTGCTATTATAGCACTCTTCATTTTTAGAGTCCATTCTAAAGTTTTCCATTTTTCTGTCGAAATATGAAATATCAGAATCCGTCAGAGAAAGGATGAATGCTATGGCAGCTACCGCAAATACCGCAGTAAGTTTAAGTGAATCATATTATCTTCGCAGTTTTTATAAAAGTAACCGGGATGCCGCAACTGACAGCAAGCGTAAGGAAATGTCAGCCGGCACACTCTCTCAAGCTGATGCGCAAGCACTTCGTACCGCGGTACGTAAACTCCGTAATTTCAATTACGAAGAAGATACTACTGACGGTGCAAATATCTATTCCAGCGTTTCTGCCTTTTTGGAGACATACAATCATGCACTAGAGTCTTCAGGAGGTTCCGGTGATTATTCTTTAAAACGCTATGCAAAGCAATTAAAAAATCTAGCAAAAGAATATGCAGATGAATTAAAAGATGTCGGTATTACTGTAAATTCTGATGGCACCTTAGAAAAAAATGAAAACCTGCTTAAGGCAGCAAAAGTTACCAAAATTGATAAGCTTTTCGGAAAGGATGCTGAATTCACTACAAAAAGCTCCCGCTATGCAAAGCGGATAAATGCCATTGCTTCTGACTTGATTTATACAGAACTGACCCAGACAGGGACACATATCAATTTGTC
>CAMGET010000012.1 GCA_946055175.1 uncultured Roseburia sp. | reverse complement strand
AAAAACCTCTCTGTCCGCAGACAGAGAGGCAAAAATCATTTTCAATGATTATAATCTCCTCGGTAGGTGATTGACCTTTATGCCTTGCGGCACCTACTGTCTTCGGCAATATGCTTATGCATTATAGCATTGTATATTGGGCTTGTCAACTAAAACTTCCCAACAATCTTAAATTTCTCAGTCCTGATTAGTTTCCAAGTTTAGAAACGTTTAATTTCACACCAGGTCCCATTGTAGATGTGATAACTGCGCTCTTAATATACTGACCCTTTAAGCTTGATGGTTTTGCTTTATTGATAGCTCCCATAATGGTCTGGAAGTTGTCGCTTAACTGTTCTTCTGTGAAAGAAGCTTTTCCAACTGGCACGTGGATAATGTTTGTTTTGTCCAATCTGTATTCAATCTTACCAGCTTTGATGTCGTTAACAGCCTTTGTAACGTCCATAGTAACAGTACCAGCTTTTGGGTTTGGCATTAAGCCCTTTGGTCCAAGTACACGACCTAAACGACCAACAACACCCATCATATCCGGTGTAGCAACAACAACGTCGAAATCAAACCAACCTTCGTTCTGAATCTTTGGAATTAATTCCTCGCCACCAACATAGTCAGCTCCTGCTGCCTGTGCTTCATCTGCTTTTACACCCTTAGCGAATACTAAAACCTTAACTGTTTTACCTGTACCGTGTGGTAATACTACCGCACCACGAATCTGCTGTTCTGCATGACGACCATCACAACCTGTTCTGATATGAAGTTCGATTGTCTCATCAAATTTTGCTGTAGCGTTCTTCTTTACTAAACCGATAGCTTCTGCAACGTCGTACTGAGCTAACTTGTCAAAAGATTTTACAGCGTCCTGATATTTCTTTCCTCTTTTCATTCTAAAAAAACCTCCTGGTGGTATTATCGGGAGAGGTCCCTCCCACATAATGGTTAACTTGTTTCTTAATTAATCGTACAAATCAGATTATTCTCCGATTGTAACGCCCATGCTCTTAGCAGTACCTTCAATCATGCTCATAGCTGCTTCTAAGGATGCTGCATTTAAGTCTTTCATCTTCATCTCTGCGATTTCCTGTAATTTTGCCTTAGGAAGAACTGCAACTTTTGTCTTGTTCGGTGTACCGGAACCAGACTTAATACCACAAGCCTTCTTAATTAATACTGGAGCAGGTGGTGTCTTTGTGATGAAGCTGAAGCTTCTGTCTGCATATACTGTAATAACTACAGGGATAATTGTATCTCCCATTTCAGCTGTTCTTGCGTTGAACTGTTTTGTAAATTCTACAATGTTAACGCCATGCTGACCAAGTGCAGGACCAACTGGTGGAGCAGGTGTAGCCTTGCCAGCAGGAATCTGCAATTTGATATATCCTTCTACTTTCTTTGCCATTGGAAATTTCCTCCTTAATTAGTTCTAAACATACTCTTGCATGTTTTACTTACTGTGTAAGCTTTACATCTGCGAAACTTATTTCTACCGGTGTTTCGCGACCGAATAACTCAACGTTGATTGTAACAATCTGCTTACTTGGATTCATAGAACGGATAACACCAACGGTATCCTTCCATACGCCTCCTGTAACAGTAACCATATCGCCTTCCGCGAAATTCACTTCAACGTCTGCTGTTGTCTTGATTCCTAATGGTTTCATTTCTGCATCGGTAAGTGGTACCGGCTTACTTCCCGGACCAACAAATCCGGTGACACCACGGGTATTTCTGACAACATACCATGTGTCGTCATTCATAACCATATTGATAAGCACGTATCCCGGAAACATCTTCTTTGATACGGTTTTATTTGCGCCATTTTTCATCTCAACAACATCCTGCATCGGAACTCTGACTTCTAAAATCTGGTCTTCCAAATGTCTGTTCTCAATTGTCTTGTCAATGTTCGCTTTTACCTTATTCTCATAACCTGAGTAGGTATGAACTACATACCAGTGTGCCTCTGCCATAAGTCACTTTGCCTCCATTAAAAACTTAAACCCACAAGGAAATCAACGCCATACTGGATGATATAATCCATAAGCGCGATTATAAGACCTAATGCTACTGATACAGCAATGACTGCTGCTGTCTGTCTTGCAAGCGATTGTTTGCTAGGCCAAATGATTTTTTTGAATTCAGCCTTGAGGCCGGTAAACCAACTCGTCTTTGGAGCCTTTTCTAATTTCTCGGTTTCGCCCATTTTTGTCTCCTTCGCTATCTTAGACTATTTTGTTTCCTTGTGCATTGTATGAGTTCTACAGAATCTACAATACTTTTTGGTTTCCATTCTGTCCGGATGAGCTTTCTTGTCTTTTGTCGTGTTGTAATTACGATTCTTGCACTCTGTACATGCCAGTGTTATCTTTGTGCGCACAACTTCCACCTCCATATTAATTCTTTGTTTTCTCTTTATGCCCAGGGTATTTTGCGACCGCCCTAAAAAAAGGCATAAAAAAAAGACCTACTTCCATCGCTAGTCTAATATATCACAATCAATATTAAGCGTCAACTAATTTTTTTATTTAGTCAACAAAAAATATTCTAACACTACATCTTGTACTTCGCAAGTCTTTTTTCCCTAAAATCCGTGAAAGTAGTGACAAAACCTATACTTTGTGCTAGTATGTTCTTATATAAATGGATTTTTATGCCCTCATATCATATATGATATTCACGGAAGAAAGGAGGGGACTGTTATGGCAGTAGTTGACAGTGCTTATCAGTACTATTTAAGTACCTATGCGAACTCTACTGTATCTCGTTATGACACGCACAAGAAAAGTCAGTTGCGTGATATTTATAATCAGATTGTAAAAATTAATAAAGATTCCCCTCTGTATAAGATAAAAAATACAAAGGATGTTACCAAATATGCAATCGACATCAAAGAATCTGCCAGACAGCTACAAAATGTCATTTCCTCCTTATCGGATGTAAATGGCGGTATTGAAGATGTTTTTTCAAAACACATTGCGCAGTCTTCTGATGAAGATATTGTTACGGCAGAATATATTGGCAGAGACACTGACGCCACTACCGGATTCGAGATACAGGTTGAGCAATTAGCGAGCAATCAGGTAAACGGTGGTAATTATCTGAATCCGGAGCGACTCGATTTTTATCCCGGTTCCTATAGTTTTGACCTTAATACGAATTCCCATTCGTACGAATTCCAATATACAGTGTCAGAATCCGATACAAACCTTTCGGTTTTACAGAAGCTTGCAAAGCTGATTCATACAGCAGGTATTGGAATTTCTGCATCAGTTGATACAAATGAAAATGGGCAGACAGCTCTGTGGCTTGCCTCCAAACAGACAGGTATCAGTGAAGAAGAATCCCAGCTTTTTGAAATTCTTCCATCAGGCGATGCCGTTTCCAAATCTGCGTTGCATACATTAGGTATTGAAACTGTTCAAACAAAGGCACAGAATTCACGCTTCCTATTAAATGGAAAGGAACATAGTTCTTATTCGAACACTTTTACGGTAGATAATCGTTTTGATATCATACTGCATGCTCCAAATAAAAACGGAGAAGTTGTTGAGATTGGTTTTAAAGCTAATACAGATGCTATTGCGGACAACCTTCAGAAGCTGGCAGATGCATATAATCAAATGATTGATCTTGCACACGCCCATGACGACAGCAACAGTTCCGGCAAATTGATTCGCGACATCAGCAGTGTTGTGCGCGGCTATCATAATGAACTGGAAGCCATTGGTGTAAATCTGGATGCAGATTCCCATATTTCCATTGACCGCAGTCTTTTAGCGGATGCGGTTACAGCTGAGGATTCCAAAGAATGCTTTGATGTATTGAATCAGTTTAAAAATGCGCTTTGTGAAAAAACCACAAATGCGTACATTGATCCAATGAATTATGTTAACAAGGTTGTTGTTGCCTATAAAAACCCGGGACACAATTTTGCATCTCCCTACATTACTTCCATCTATTCCGGAATGATGTTAGATCGTTACTGTTAGTAATAAGAGAGGACTGCTTGGAAAACCAGGCAGTCCTTATTAATTCTCTTTTACTATTTTTAATATTTCTTCGATACGGTTTACATAAGTATGGTGTTTCTTTACTTTCTGATATCCGTTTTCTGCAATCGCTCTTCGCTCTTTTTCATGTGACAGGTAATATGCTGTCTTCTCCTTCAAATCTTCGATTCCGTCGAAGCAAACCAAATCTTCCCCTTCTTTAAAATAAAGAGGAATCTCTGCCTGATAATTGGTCAAAAGAAATCCCTTTGCCCCCAATACATCCCAAATACGAAGTGGAATCCCACTCTTAATGTTTGGAATGGTAAGGTTCAGATTGATTTTAGATTCCCTGAAAACCTTTGGCATTTCACTCCAGTAATCCACCGAGCCCATATAGCGTACCCGCACCAAATCACTTACATCACTATTACTGTATACGTTCACCTGAAACTGCTTCGACAGTTCAAGCAATGCCCTTCTTCGTTCTATTTCTGCAATCTTAAATCCCAGTACCGTTGTCTGAAAAATCAAACCAATATCAGAGAAGGAGCCTTCGGACTTTTCCAGTTTAAAATATTGCTCCAGTTGTTCTAAGATATCCGTAGTCAGCATCGGTTCGATGATATTCGCACCACTGATATTCATCTGTGCTTCCATCACCGCATCAAAATACCCTTGTAAATAGGGTGGCAGTGTATCTTTTAACTTGTCATAGGAATTTCGCTCGTAAAGACTTCCGACAAAAGCCACGTCTCCTTCATACGCCTTTTTATCAATACTAAACGAATCTGTTTTTCCATCAATGGCTGCATCCATCCGATTCGTATCCACCGCCAACGGCAAATACCAGATGTGTTCCACTCCCATCTCTTTAAATTCCAGATAATTGGTCTTATCAAACGTGAAAATATAGTTGCAGCTGTGAAACACGGATTCGTGATACATGCTTATCAGCGGATTATCGCAGGTCCAGGATACGTATTTCACTCCCAGCTCCTGACAAATATTCGAAATCACCGCAAAATAGTTTACGGTAAAGACAAAGTCATAAGAGACCTGTTCCATCTGTTTTCTTAAAACAGCTTCAAATTCCGGATCAATATCATAATTACCCAGCTTTTGTGTCAGGTTATCAACCGTATGTCCCATCAGAAGAAAGGTTTCTTCAATGTCACGGTAATTATAAGCCTTCCAGCGATACATTAATATACGCATAATACCTACTGTTTATTGTCCATAAATTGCGGATCAATAAAATTTATTTTTTTCATATTTTGATAATACTGGTTGACTGCCTGCTGGCTCACACGTACATCTCTCACCTGCTTATGAATCTTAGAGAACTTCTGTGTCATTAAATCTTTGTTTCTGGCTTCCTGCACCTGAATCCGGTTACTTTTCTCTGTAATTCTCTGAATCAGAGTCTGCATCTCTTTAATTTCGCCTGCATACGCTGCGCGTTTTGTATCCAGTTCCTCTCTGACCCTTGCAAAAAGTTTATCAAAACCGCTATCCAACAAATCTAACTGCTCAATATATTTTGACTTTTCCTCTACGATTTTATCGAAATCATCCGGATCAAGATTCGGGTCTTCCAACCCATTTTTCTGTCTGTCATTCGCATCAATAATGCAGTCCAATACCTGTATTTTCTTTTTTAAACTCTGAATCATAATCAGCAAATAATTTTCTGCCATCCGTTTACTTCCTTAATCTTACTTAATCAAGCAGATGATTCAATACTTCTACGCTGTCAACGCTAATTGCCTCTGCATTTTCCTTCTGTATCTGCATATACACTTCTTTTCGGTAAATAGGCACATCCTTTGGCGCCTGAATACCGATTTTTATCTGATCTCCGCGAATTTCCAATACAGTAATTTCAATATTATTGTTGATTACTAAGGATTCCCCTTTTTTTCTTGTCAATGCCAGCATGCCTATTCACCTGCCTTTTCTTTTCGAAGCTTAAGCAGCTCGTAAATCATATATTTCACAGGCAAATCATCTTCTACGATAATCTGAGCACCTTACATGGTATCAGAATTGATTACAATCGGTGCCTTTAAATTGATTGACATTTTTTCCAAATTCTTCGGAACGGTAACTGTAGTTAAAACAAAGGTATTTTCCGGTGTCAGTTCTCCTAAAGGTTTTAAAATTTCATCGTTAATGGTTGGATTATAATCTTCTTTAATTATAGTAGGGTCCATTACCGGAAATGCTGCCTCCGGTTCATCCATAGACTGCAGCCATTTGATTTTTCCGCCATTTTCTTTATCCGCATCATAAATCAGCGCAAAATGCTGCATATCCGGAAATCCTATCATTCCGTTTTCCAAAATGATAATTTTTTCATCCGGAATCTCAATTGTGCCAAACATTCTCGTATTTGCTTTCATTGTCTTCTCCTCCTGGTTTTCTAGCTGCCTCCGGCAGTCTGTATTTTATGCCACACCGGCATCTTTTTAAATATAGTTCAATAAAGTATTCTGATTGATTTTACTTGCAGCCTGAAGTGCTCCCTGATAAGCCGTAAAAGCAGAAATATAATCAATAATAATATCTGATAATTCTCTGTCTTCATTGGAAGATTTTAAATCCTCAACCGTCAGCTGCTGATTTGACATCCGGGTTTCTGTCAGTTCAAGCTGATCTCCCTTACTACCAACCGTAGTAATTGCAAGTCGGACATCTGTCAGATAGCTGTCAAACTTGCCAATATAAGTATTATATAGCTTCTTCAGATTATCGTCTGCATAATCAGCTTCTTTTGTCGCAGCATCCAGCCATTTCTGAAGGTTCTTCTGGTCTTCCTCGCCCGCATATTCTTCCAATGCCATCATTGCTTCAATCTGCGAGATTTTATCATGTGCATCCATCGCGTATTGGACGGCATCAATCATTTCATCCACATCACGTCCGGCATCTGCATTAAATACATCCGATGCATTCGTGTTGATGGTCAGCGTCTGATTTACAGCAATTGTATACTCAATGTCCTGAGGTATTTCTTTACCGGCTCCGTCATACTTTGTATATACAACCGGATTGGCGGCGTCTGTTACATCTTTACAGTTAAAATAGTATTCCGGTCGAAGTTCTCCTTTAGAAAAACCTGTTTTCTCATAGCTTACAGACAAAGAATATCCCTTTGACTGAATAGTTGTAGATACATCTTTTCCCAGAAGTATTTCACCGGTCTCAGCAATTACAACCACTTCATTGTCAGTTACCCCATCTGAAAAATCAGCAGTTGCGTCCTTCCAATCCTGCATGGTTGCGTATGTTTTCATAGTTACAGCATCCCCATTAACGGTTGTCATTCCATCTGCCTTCAGGTCTTTGTAAACCAGATTTCCGTTTGTATCCTTTGTTCCATCTGTGTAAGAAATTTTAAACTTTGCCAGATCAGTTTCACCGGTTGTTGCATTCTTTGTTCCATCCGTATTCAAACTTCCATAAGCAATACGGATTCGGTCACAGGACATACGTTCCAGTTCTTCAATAGTATTCGTATTTGCGACGTCCGTATCTGCGGGAACAACCGCTTTCCCTTTAAAATAACGATGTTCTTTCTCGATATCAGCAGAAGAAAACATCTGCTCAATTTCATAAGTTGCGTCTTCCTCTGTCATAAACGTAAGCTTGCTGTTTGTACGATAACCGGTAAAGACCGTACGGCCTGCATTGTCTGAATTTCCCTCTGCATATAGCTGTTCTCTTAATTTCGTCAATCCGGTCAAAATTGCTTTTCTGTCATCTGTTTTCAAAGTGCCGGTCGCACCATAATTACACTGGGTACGAACATCAGACAAAATACTTTCCATATTATTTAAAGCTGTTTCCGTCACTTCCAGCCAGGCTTCTGCATCCGGAATATTTTTTTTGTAATACTGGTTAATCTCGCTCAAATTACTACGAAGACGCAGCGCACGAATTGCTACTACCGGATCCTCAGATGGTCTGGAAATTTTTTTCTGTGAAGACATCTGATTGTTCAGTGAATTTACATTCAGTTTATTGGTGTTAATATTTGATGCTGTCGTACGTAGCATCATATTATTTGTAATTCTCATTCAGCCTCCTATACTCCGGTCTCTAAAATAAGACGGTCGTAAATTTCTGTCAAAACAGAAATCATCTTGGAAGAAAGATTATACGCATTCTGGAATTTTACTAAGTTCAATGCTTCTTCGTCTTCATCTACACCCGATACAGACATTCTCTGGTTATCAATTGCGCCTGATACATTTTCATAATTCGCCGAAAAAATCTTTGCCTCCTCGGTATCGACAGAGATATCCGCAATCATACACTGTAAGAAATCATCTGCACCGCCGCCACGATACATAACCGTGTCTTTCTTTAGCAATAACAGTTCTTCTACAATATCATACTGATCCACACCATTTTTAATGCTGTTTTTGGTTGTGGCAATCAAAGAAGGATCCTTTATGCTTTCACGGTCAACGGAAACATAGCGGCATGTCAGTTTAAAATAGCCATTATCATCCCATGTGCTATATACATTATCCGGTTCCTCTGCGGAATCAATCGTAATAAAGTCTATATCCTCTCCGCTAACGACGTCTTTTGCAGTGATAAAAGAGAAATTCACCTTATCACCGTTTAAGTTTTCGCCACCCTTCATGATGTCGTTAAATTTCTGAGCAAAGTTACGCAGGAACTCATTCATCTGCGCCATATAATATGGAACGCCCTTAGCATCAATGCTCTCACCGATAGTGGCCTTTTTGTTTGCTATTCTTGTCTGCTCAGCGGCTGTAATTGTATCTGTTAATTTAAAGGTATAGGAAACAACTTTCCCATTTCCATCTGTGGTAAAAGAAAAGCCTTCATATTTGTAATCTCTGCCATCAATTGTCAATACACCGCTTTCCGGCATTGTCATTGCCTCAGCACTTGTAATGGAAAGTTCATCTGCAATCGTAACAGAATCCCCGGTTACCCCCGTCACCTTTCCTTTGAAGTTTTCTGCATTATTGCCATCACGGATGTCAAGCAGTCCCTTCAAAGAGCCGGAACTATAATCGGAGCCCGCATTAAAAGTGCTACCGGTATCTGCCCAATAGATATCATACATACCTTCCATATCAGACTGGTTTACCTTACTGTCACGTGCTACACAGACAAGTGCATTATATTCATAGCTGTCCACCAAAACCTGTCCGTTTATTTTAACCGTATAATAATTGGAGCCAAGCTGCATTTCCGGGAAATGCGAATTGGTTACCGGAACCTCTGCCACTTCTGTCGGAACAATAGAAGATAATTCATCTATCAACAGTGCCCGCTGGTCACGGAGTTCATTTGCATATCCGCCCTGCAATTCTATGGTATTAATCTGCTTATTAAGGATAGAAATCTTCTCTGCGATGGAATTAATGTTTGCTACAGTAGATTTCACTTCTTCATTTACGCTATCCTGAATTTCGCCAAGTCCAATTGCAACACTGTTAAAGTAGGTAGTAAAATTCTGCGCTTGTGCAATAAACTGCTGGCGGTTATTCACATCACCGGCACTGTTTTTCAAAGTGTCCAACGCATTAAACATATTATTTAAGATGGTAGAAAATCCTTTTTCCGTATCATCGTCAATAAAATAATTCTCTATCTGCAAATTATATTTCAGTTTTGTCTGATACAAGCCGAGTGAGCTCTGATTCTCCCAATATTTTGTGTCATAGTACTCATTACGCAGCTGTTTGATGGAATCCACCTGTACACCGGTACCGGCACTACCATATTTTGCATAAACACGAAGTGCTGCAGAAGAACTTAAGTTTGCCTCCTGCCTGCTATAGCCCTTTGTTTTTACATTTGATATGTTGTTTGCAGTTGTATTTAACGCCGCCTGATAAGCACTTAGTCCCGAAGACGCTATCGTTAATCCAAAAAACTGTGATGGCATTTCAACTACCCCCTACGATTCCTCAGCCAAGCTGTGTAATTATATGTTCTATCATTTCATTAATTACGTTAATAAAACGGCTGGATGCATTGTATGCATTCTGGTACTTAATCATTTTTGTAAGTTCTTCATCCGAAGACACTCCAATCACCTGCGCCCGTTGATTATCCACTGCATCTACCGTACCTAATAAACTGCTGGAAGTAGACTCATAGACAGAGCCCAGCGTACCAAATGCACCAATCATGTTGGAATAATAATCCATAAAGTTGACACAATTGGTATCATTCGGGTTTAGAATCAAATCCTCTTCCTCCCAAAGTTCTGCCAATTTCTGTGCCATTTCATAATCCACTTCCCCATTCTGTGAAAGATGCGGAAACTTTGTCTCCTGCTCCATTAATACATGGTTTACAGATACACTCTTCATGGTATACTGCATCGCTGTATCAGTTTCATCTTCCGGGACAAATTTGTAATAGGTCTTCCCATCTATCACGACTTCCGTATACCGTTCGGTTCCGATACGCCGGAATAATTCCGTCGGAGGAAGTTCCCCATCTACGCCTACGGAGCAGTTCTCGGCATCCAGGAAAAGTTCTCCCTTTTGAATGGTTACACCATCAATTGTAATCTCATTTGCGCCATTAAAATTGAAAATATTTTCTGCTTCTGTATTTGGGCAAAGGACATCGTTAATCGCTGTAATAATGCCGTGTACCAACTGGTCAAGCTGTGCTTCCGCTTCCAACATAACTGACATGCCGGTTGCAATTTTGTCTACTTTCGATGTATTGTATGCATCCTTGCTCAATCCTACGATATCCGTATAGTTTGCTACCCTGTCACCCCGCGCTAAAATAAGCGCCTTTAATTCTCCGATATCTGTATTCATTTCAGAAGATATTTCTGTTGTATAAGAAAATACCTCATCGTAAAAACCTTTGTCAGGCTCTGAAGCCTGTGGCCAGTATGGCGTAACAAATCCGGTAAGATCATCTACCAATTTGCCCATTTTATAGCATTTCGCCTCATTTACAAACTCCATGCCTTCCACGCTTACTTTCACAATGCCGTCTATATCTTCTTTATAAGAAATATCCACATAACTTCCTAATTCATCCAGGCAGCTGTCGCGTTCATCCCGCAGTGTCATTGCGGTCTCTACATGACCAGCTTCCACTGTTTTAATTTCTAAATTCAATTCATAGATTCTCTGTCCGAGTTCGTTAATCCGATCAATATCATCTGTAATCTGCTGATTGATGTTAGATTGGTAATCCTTTAATCCGGTATATACCGCATTTGCTCTGGAAACAAAAAGACTTGCCTTTTGAATCACCAGATTCTGTGCAACCGAATCATCCGGTCTCTTAGCAAGTTCCTGAAAAGATGTCCTTAAATCCTGTAGGGAATTCTGAAAAGCTTCCCCTTCTAATTCTTGATAATAGGTATATACTTCATTTACTGCATCCGCTGTAGCAGCATAAAATGCCTGTCGTCCGCTCTCTGTCCGGTATGCCTTGTCCAAAAACACATCTCTTGCATGTACGACATCACCGATTTTCACACCAAGGCCTGATTGCTGATAACTGATGGATGCACTCGTATCAAAAATATTGTAATTACGGTCTGTATGTACTACCTGCTGACGTACATATCCCTTAGTATTTACGTTTGCAAGGTTATTTGATGTTGTATTTAATGAATTCTGCGCACTCTGTAATCCGGACGCACCTACATATAAACTTCCAAATCCATTAGCCATGGTAAATTACCTCCGAACCGATTACTGTTTGGCGTCAAATCCGCCTCCGCCCAACAAGTCTCCTGTGTTGTATGCATTCTTGTTATAATTGGCGGTCTCAGGTGCCTGCCGCATGCTTTTAAGCAGCGTCAGGTCAAACTCCACCATTTCTAATGCCTGTTTGAGAAGGACTTCATTCTGTTCATTCATAGTTCTCATTTTTGTTCCGGTTTCAAGTAAGCGTTCCTTAATCTGCTTTAATTTTTCCTGTTCCTTTGGCTGTCCTTCCAAATATCCAATCATTTTTGTGATTGTTATTTCTCCAGGCTCTTTTCCCAGAACGGTCGCCATATCATTTAAGACTCTGGTTCTGCGTTTTGCAAGATTTTGCAGCACGCTGGCAACGTCGCCTTCTTTTTCCGTAATCTGCTCCAAAGTCGTAATGTCAGCCTTAATCACTGCTTCCTTTTTCCGTTGTCCAAGCTCTATCAGTCCCTGATATTGTGCTTCTTCTTTTTCTAAGACATCTAAAAGGTCTTCCATTAAACTAGCCAAAGTTCTTCCTCACTTCTTACATTCCTAATGCATTATATTTTTCCAATAATTTGCTTGCAAAATCTCCGTTATCAACATGATAATTACCGGCATCTACTTTTGCTTTTAAGTCTGCCACTTTGTCAGTTCTGATATCGGAAGATTCCTGTACTGCCTGCTTTGCGATCTGGAAATCGCGTCCAAAAGATGAAATCTGTAATTCATCGCGGGCAGAAGAGGCGCTTGCCGCACTTGTCACCTTGCCGGCTTTATTTGTTTTGTAAATCTGTGCGATTTGATTGTAAGCATCTATACGCATATT
>CAMGET010000011.1 GCA_946055175.1 uncultured Roseburia sp. | reverse complement strand
GAGATGTTTCTTTTAAAACTGGAGACCTGGTTACAAAAGAATTGAGAGAGAATGGACATCAGGTAATCTTACTGGATGTATTCATGGGATATAGCGATAAGCCGGAAGATTTGACAGGCATTTTTGACAGGGCAGAAGAAGTAAGCGTAAAGGTTGCAGGGATTCCGGAAATTGCACCGGACCTTGCAAAGGTAAAGGCATCCAGAAAAGACCAGTCTGACTGCTTCTTCGGACCGAACGTTATTGAGCTTTGCCGAATGGCAGATGTAGTATTTATGGCACTTCATGGTGAAAACGGCGAGAATGGCAAGATTCAGGCTGCTTTTGATTTATTTGGCATCCGTTATACTGGAAGCGGTTATTTAAGCAGTGCCATTGCGATGGACAAAGGAATGGCAAAGCAGTTTTTCATTGCAGACGGCATCCCGACACCGCAGGGCATTGCATTGAAAAAAGAAGATCGGAAAGACAGTGCAGCAGAGCTTGGATTGAAGCTTCCGTGCGTGGTAAAACCATGTTGTGGCGGTTCCAGCATCGGGGTATCCATTGCACGTACAGAGGAAGAATTTAAGGCAGCTTTAGACGAAGCTTTTCGTTGGGAAAATAATCTGGTCATTGAGGAATATGTGGAAGGCAGAGAATTTTCCGTTGGCGTTATTGACTACAAGGCATTACCGGTCATTGAAATTGCACCGGTACAGGGGTTCTATGATTATAAGAATAAATACAAAGCAGGAAGCGCAGTAGAAACCTGTCCTGCAGATTTGCCGGAAGAAATTGCAAGAAAGATGCAGCATTACGCAGAACGTGTGGCAATCGTATTGGGCTTGGATACCTATTCCCGTATGGACTTCCTGTTAAATGAGAACAACGAGATGTTCTGTCTGGAAGCAAACACACTTCCTGGCATGACACCGACCAGCCTCCTTCCGCAGGAAGCAAATGTAATCGGAATGAATTTTAACCAGCTCTGTGAAAAATTAATTGAGATTTCATTGCGCAGATATCAGTAAGCGGAGAGAAAATCCTCTCCTCGTCAGGAGGAGAAACTCTGCAAGCAAAACATGGAGGATTACATGAAAAACATGACACTTAATAATATCGCCACTGCCTGTGGCGGTACTTATTACGGAACCGAAGCAGATAAGGAAAAAGAGATTGCCGGAGCGGTGATTGACAACCGGCTGGTGGAAAAAGATTACCTGTTTATTGCAATTAAGGGAGCCAGGGTAGATGGACACAGTTTTATCCCCAAAGCCTTTGAAAGCGGAGCCCTTGCAGTACTTTCCGAGCATGAACTTGAAAGTCCGGCAGGACCATACATTCTGGTTGATTCCTGCGAAGCAGCCATGAAAAAGCTGGCAGCCTTTTACCGTCGTTCCCTTGATATCAAGGTGGTTGGAATTACAGGAAGCGTTGGCAAGACCAGTACGAAGGAAATGATTGCGTCAGTATTGTCACAGAAATACAATGTGTTAAAAACAGAGGGCAATTTTAATAACGAAATCGGTCTTCCGTTAACCATTTTTAAAATCCGGGAGGAACATGAAGTAGCAGTCCTTGAAATGGGCATTTCTAATTTTGGCGAGATGCACCGGCTGGCAGAGATGGCGAATCCGGATATCTGCGTGATTACCAATATCGGTTTATGCCACCTCGAAAATCTGATTGACCGGGACGGCATTTTGAAGGCAAAAACCGAATGCTTTGAACACATGAAGCCAAATGGTGTGGCTGTTTTAAACGGTGATGACGATAAGCTCTGCACGAAAAGAACGGTAAATGGCAAAGAAACGGTATTCTACGGTATGGGCGAAGGAAAAGCTGTATACGCAACAGACGTGGAAGCGGTTGGGCTGACGCAGACAAAGGCAGTGATTCATATTGCCGCGTCAAACGGACAACCGGAAAAGGCATTTGAAGTAGAAATCCCGATTGCAGGCGAACACAATGTGTATAACGCACTGGCAGCAGTAGCGGTTGCAAAGGAATTAGGACTTACTGTGGCAGAAATGAAATGCGGTATTGAAGGCGTTTCGACCATCGGAGGAAGAAGCAACCTGATTCACAGAAACGGGATGACGATTATTGACGACTGCTACAATGCAAATCCGGTTTCCATGAAAGCCTCCATTGATGTATTGTCTAAGGCAGAAGGCAGAAAAATCGCTGTGTTAGGTGATATGGGCGAGCTTGGAGCAGATGAGAGAACTCTGCATTATAGTGTGGGAGAGCATTTTGCCGGAAAAGGCATTGATGTACTTTATTGTGCCGGAGTCTTGTCTGAGGAAATTGTAAAAGCTGTGAAAGCAGTGAGTCCTGCAACAAAAACAAGGCATTTTGAGACAAAAGAAGAATTGATAACGGTATTAAAGGGAGAAGTAAAGGAAGGAGATACCATTTTAGTGAAGGCTTCTCATTTTATGAATTTCCCGGAGATTGTAAAAGCATTATAAAAAAGATGCGGTTCTGACGAGTGTATATTCGCCATAACCGCATTTTTTGTTAGCTCTGTTTTTTTAACATTTCTGCAATCACATTCTGGCAGTGCGCACCAAGATGTTTTTTCTCATCTTTATCCAGTTCATTTGGATATATTGGTTTCCCATATTCCAGAGTAACTTCCACCGGCTTTAAGCGTGGAAAATGATTTTCAAAAATGTCGGCTGTGTTAGTAAGTGCCATAGGGACAATCGGGCAGCCTGTTTTTTCGGCAATTTTAAGACTTCCCTCTTTAAATGGAAGCAGGAGCTCCTCACTTTTATTTCTGGTACCTTCCGGGAAGATACACATTGAGATGCCATTTTTAACATTATCAATACCGGCTAAGATGGTCTTTAATCCTTCCTTAATGTCTTCGCGATTTAAGAAGAGACAATGCAGGCGCCTCATCCATAAGTTTAGGAGTGGAATGTGCTCCAGGTTGTTTTTGGAAATGTAACCTGTTAATCTTGGACAGCGGGCATAAGTAATCACCACGTCAAAAATACTCTTGTGATTTGCTACATACAAAACCGGCTTATCGGTAGGAACATTTTCTTCTCCGATAACCGTAAGCTTCACACCGGTAATCCGCACAACCAGCTTAAATACGCTCTGTACCACACGCAGCTGACGCAAGTCAGAAGCCTCTCGGTTAAATTTCCCTAAAATCCATTCTAACCCTGCGTATGGGAGACTCAAAACTAAATAGAAAACAACAATGATTACAACAATAATAAATCGAATCATAAACGATAAACCTTTCTGAATTTCTACAGACATTATAAAACCCCAAAGCGGGAAAAACAAGCCATAATTCATAAGGATTTCGACATGTGCATAAGTTATGATAAGGTATGGAAACAAATCAGAGGGAAAACGAGGTGTGCACGTTGAAAAAAAGAAAGAAACAGGCGGTGGTATTTTTACTGGCAGGAATACTGTTATTATGTGCAGCGGGATGCGGGATTGAAAAGACCAGCAGGACTAAAGTGAGGGATTTGGATTTTCAGGTTTTAGCAGAAGAGGAGCTCCCGGAAGAACTAAAAACGCAGATAGAGGAGAAAAAAGCGGCAGATTTTAAAATGACGTATGAAACGCCGGAGCATTTGTATATCGTCAGAGGCTATGGAGAACAGGAGACCGGTGGCTACTGCATTCAGGTAAAGGAACTGTATCTAAGCAGTAATGCGGTATTTTTTTCAAGTGAATTGATTGGCCCCAGAAAAGGAGAGAATGTTGCAAAGAGCCCGAGCTATCCCTATATCGTTGTAGAGACGGAAAAGGTCGATAAAAATGTAGTTTTTGATTAGAATACAAGAAATTGTGGTAAAATCTCTGTAAACTACATGATTTTGATTGACAAGGATTTGACACGGTGCTATACTAAAGCACGATAGGCAGACGTTGGGGAACGTCGGATAAAGGAGGTAGGTTTATGCAACAGGCAGATATCAATAAGGTTCGTGCTTCCGTGCACAGACAGTGTGGCAGCAAAGTGTTAATTCAGCTTGACCGCGGTCGCAACAAGGTAGACATTCAGGAAGGTATTATTCAGAATGCATATCCGAGCGTATTTACGGTTTTGGTCAAGGATGAACGGGAGGTAAATCCGCCTCAGCTTCTTTCCTTTAGTTATAATGACATTATTACAAAAGACATTCGTATGAAACTTTGCTAGTATAAATTTCTCCCAGTCCGAATAAGATGTAAAAAGCTTCGGATTGGGGGATTTTTTTATGGAATTGTCAACTATAAAATTACATAGCGTTTTGCAAAGGGGACGGGCAGAGAGCCAGATCACACTGGATGATGATTATAATGTACCGGATTACAGACCTGATATTGTAAAAGTAATTCGTGAGCAGGGAAACGTAAGGATAGAAGAGGTAAAGCCGGCTGCGGGGGCCGTCTGGGTAAAGGGGAAACTCCTTTTTGCTGTGCTTTATCGTAGCGACCAGGAGAATGGAAAAATCAGCTGCCTGAAGGGCGAACTTCCATTTCAGGAAAAAATCAACATGGAGGGAATCAGCGAATATGACGCGGTACGCGTGATGGGCGAAATAGAGGATCTCACCATTGGCGTGATTCATTCGAGAAAATTGAACGTGCGAGCGGTGATTGTTCTTTGTTCACAAGCGCAGGTACCGTCTGTGGAGGAAATTGCGGATGGCGCAGAAACGGAAGAGGAATGCATGCAGCTTAGAAAGCCGATAGAAGTATCCCAGCAGCTTTTTGCAAAGCGCGATGTCTGCCGGCAGAAAAATGAAATTGCGTTGCCGTCCAGTAAGCCGAATATCAGAGAAATTCTATGGAAGAGTGTAGAACTTCGAAATGTTGGAAGCAGACTGGATTCCGAGGGCATTCATTTAACCGGTGAAATCCTGCTCTCCATTTTGTATCAGGAGGAAGAGGAACCGGATCGCATACAGTGGTATGAAACAACGCTTCCACTGGAATGTGGAACGGATTTTGAAATGGAACGTCTGACAGGCGAGGATCTTTTTTATAAGATTCAAATAGAAGAAATCGGAAAAGAACTCGAGGTGAAACCTGACTATGACGGAGAAGAACGGATGCTTGTGCTGGAACTTTTACTACATGTATCTGTGCGTTTGTGGCAGGAAACGAAGCTGGAATTATTAGAGGATTTATATTCCCTGAAACAGAATTTGATACCGGAACGGGGAACCGTGCATCTGGAACATCTGTTGATTAAAAACGAAGCAGTCTGCAAAGTGGTAGAACCAATGGAACTTATGGAAAACCAGGAAAAAATATTGCAGATCTGTTCCTGTGAAGGAACTGCACATGTGGACCGTATGGAGAAACAACCCGGTGGAGTGTTCGTGGAAGGCACCTTAACGGTAAATCTTATGTATATTACAACAGATGACCATATGCCGGTTGGAGCAGTAGAGAGGATTTATCCGTTTGAACAGTTCATCGAAATTCCGACAACAGAGGGTGAAGTGAGGCTGGAACAGGAGTGTAATATTGTGCAGTTGTCTGCGAGTATGTTGGACCAGAGCCATGCCGAAATCAAAGCTGTAATCAGTATTGGAGTACTGGCATTTTCCATGAAAGAAGTCGAACGTATTGTATCGGTAAAAGAGGAACCGCTTGCAATAGAGGAAGTACAAAAAATTCCGGGATTGGTCGGATACATTGTAAAAAATGGCGATACACTCTGGAGTATAGCAAAACAATATCATACAACCACAGAAGCACTCATGCAACAGAATCAGAAAAAAGACGAAACCATAAAAGCCGGTGAAAAACTGCTAATTGTAAAGGAAATGTAAAACCTCTTGCGTGGCTATGAGGACTTTGCTAGAATAAGGTGAATTTACAAAACAAAGGAGTAAGATATGGTAAACGAAACAGGAGATGAAAATGAAAGATACTATCAGAATCAGCAGTCATATAATGAGAACCCTTATCAGTGGCAGCCGTATTCTGATTCAAATTATAATTTAAACGGAAATCCGCCGTTGGATAAAAACGGTAATCCGGTAAAGAACCGGTTTGGGTTAAAACTCACGGCATCAATATTGGAAATCATTGGGCTTAATCTTGTTACATTTATCTGCGGTATTATCGGTTGTGTGTATACAACAAAAGCCAATGCGGCATATCAGGAGGAACGCTGGGATGATTTCCTTTCTGCGAAGAAAGCTTCAGCCGTTTCCTTGTGGATAGGTTTTGGCGTTTGGCTTTTCAATGTTTTGATCGTAATTATTTTTGGCGCGATTATTTTTTCAAGCCTGATGAGATATCCGGATTATTTGCACGATGGAACGAATACAAACTTTGAAAGCTATCTTGAGAATGCCGAAATCCAATACGAAAATGAGGCGGATGGAATGTTGGAAGAGGAAAAGCCGGCACGCGAATATGTAGAAGGTGATGGTTATACGACCCCGGAAATTACGATTGACGGTATGCTCATTACGCTGCCACTTTCATACACAGAACTTGCAGAGCTGGGATTTACAGTTGAAGACGAGGAATATGTCATTAATAAAAATGAGTATGAATACAGGGAATTATTAAATAAGGATGGCTATCCTATCGGCTATATTGATATTATCAATGAGACAGATGCTCCAATTGCGTGCAAGGATGGAATTGTCTTTTCTATTACGCTCTATTTTGACGACTGGCAGGAGGCTGTGGCTGACTTTATGCTCTATAACGGAGTAACACAGGATACCAGGCCTGAGGAACTGGTTGAGATATTTGGTTCTGCAGATTATGAGTACTCAAGCGAAGATTCCGATTATGATTACCAGTCTTTTGAATGGTATATGCACCATCCGGATTACTATGATGATTATTATAATTCCATTAATATTAATTATTCTGAGGGAAAAATGAACAGTCTGAGCATTTCTTATATTGGTTGGGGAGAAGAATAATAATTATTTTTTCACAAAATGCCGTATTGAGTAGAAATAAACTTACAAAATGTGGTAGAATAGGTGTAGCGATTGCTGCACCTATTTTTTATGCAGGAGAGAAAAATGAGAAGAAAAACCTGTTTTTATAAAAAAATTTTATCTGTTATTATGATTTTTACGATGATTATAGGGGGAACACTGACCGCCTATGCATCCAACACTATGGATGATGCCAAGAAGAAAAAGAAGGAAGCTCAGGAAAAACTGGACAAGGTAAATAAAGAAATAGAGGAAATTGAAAAAGAACAGGAAGAATTGCAGGAAATCATGAATGCCTATGATGAAGAATTAATGGCATTGCTTACAGATTTAACTCTTTTAGAAGAAGATATTACAAATAAGCAGGAAGAGATTGATCAGGCAGAGGCAGACTTAGAGGATGCAAAGCTAAGAGAAGCAGAGCAATATGAGGCAATGAAGCTTCGAATCCAATATATGTATGAAAATGGCGATGCTTCGGTCTGGACAGCAATGGCAGATGCAGATGGCATGTCGGATGTACTAAACAGGGTGGAATACATTAACAGTGTTTATAGCTATGACAGAAACCAGCTGACGGAATACCAGAATACCGTGCAGGAAGTGGAGAATCTGTCACTGCAGCTGGATTTGGAAATGATTGAAATGGAAGAGCTGCAGATGAATATGAAAGAGCAGCAGAGTGAGCTGGAAACGCTGATTGCGGAGAGTGCCGCTAAGATGGAGGACTTTGAAACGAAGCTTGCCAATGCAACAAAACTGGCAAAGAGCTATGCCTCCACGATAAAGAAGCAGAATAAGATTATATCTGATGAGGAAATACGAATTGCAGCGGAGAATGCGGCAACTGCCGGGGGGAATAACGCAAGCAGCTCCGGTGGACTGACAGGCGGGGCAAATCCATCCTATAGTACGAATGTCAGTGGACAGGATGTGGTAAATTATGCATGCCAGTTTGTCGGGAATCCTTATGTATACGGAGGAAGCAGCCTGACAAACGGCTGTGATTGTTCCTATTTTGTAATGGCATGCTTTGGTAAATATGGAATATCACTTCCGCGAACCTCTTATGAACAACGCAGCTGCGGACAGGCAGTGAGCTATGCAAATGCAAAAGCAGGGGATATTATCTGCTATGCGGGACATGTGGCAATCTATATGGGAGATGGTAAAATCGTTCATGCGGCAAATTCCAGATTGGGAATTTGTTATGGAACAGCAACTTACCGGACAATTGTATCGGTACGAAGAGTATTATAATTTTTATTTCAGGAGGATAGAAAGATGAAATTTGAACAGTTACAGAAAGACATGGTTGCAGCAATGAAGGCGAGAGATAAGGTGCGTAAAGATGCGATTTCCGCACTGGTTTCCGCAGCAAAAAAAGTGGCAATTGACGAGGGATGCAGAGATGATATTACAGAAGAAATCGTGGACCGCGTCATTTTAAAAGAGATAAAGTCTGTAAAGGAACAGCTTGACAGCTGCCCGGCAAGCAGAACCGATTTGCTGGAAGAATATCAGGCGCGTTATGATATTTTCCAGGAATATGCCCCAAAGATGATGTCAGAAGAGGAAGTGGAGGCGTTCATTAAAGAACACTTCGCAGAATTGGTGGCAGGCAAGAATAAAGGCATGATTATGAAAAATGTGATGCCGGAATTAAAAGGAAAAGCAGAAGGCGCAGTAATCAATCAGGTGGTTGCAAAGCTTTGCAAATAGGCTGGGATATTCATGAAAAAAGAAATAGGAATAAAAATCGTTTTACTCATTTTTGTAATTGCGATGGGCATATACTGCTACAAGGACCGTGAGTCCAGACAGCCAATAGAAGTTTCAAAGAATCTTAAAGCCATTGTTGTTACAGTGGATGGGGAAGCGCTTACGTTACGGGATATGGCATTTTACATTGCCTATCAGGAAAAAGAAGTGCAGGACGAGGCGATTCTGTATAATCCGAAAAACCCGAGACGGTATTGGAATACACATACCAACGGACACTTCATACGGGTGCTGGCAGAAGAAGCGGTCATTAATATGGCAGTACACGATGAACTTTTTTACCGTCTTGCCGAAGAAAACGAGCTGACGCTTACTGAAGAGGAAGAAGCCTATCTGGCAAATGAGGTGTTGGATTTTTGCGGTGATTTGAAGGAAGCACAGTATGAGAGACTCGGAGTGACGCCGGAGGAACTTGAGGCTTCCATGCGAAAGATTGCTTTGGCAAATAAATACCAGAGTATTTTAGCACAAATGGAAGAGGTGCCATACGAAGCATATAATTATACAGGCGAAAATTATGAAGCTTTTGTAAGCGGGCATGAAGTGGAACTGAACGAGGCAGTTTGGGACCGCGTTACGGTTGGCAAGGTGACCGTAAATTATTAGATAGAAAAGAGACAGATTATGACAGGAAAGATAGGACGTAACGATCCTTGCTGGTGTGGCAGCGGCAGAAAGTATAAAGGCTGCCATGAAGCATTCGATCAGAAAATTGCACGTTTTGCAGAGCAGGGACATGTTGTCCCAAGACGCGACATTATTAAGACTCCGGCACAGATAGCAGGAATTAAGGAAAGTTGTAAAATTAACATTGCTGTATTGGATTATATTGAAGAGCATATTCATGAAGGAATGAATACAGCGGAAATTGATCAAATCGTATATGATATGACGACAAAGATGGGAGGCATTCCGGCACCGTTAAATTATAAAGGATACCCGTATAGCGTGTGTACCTCAGTAAATGACCAGGTGTGCCATGGGTTTCCTTCAAAAGATGTTATTTTGCAATCAGGAGATATTATTAATGTGGACTGCTCCACTATTTTAAATGGTTATTTTTCCGATTCATCCAGAATGTTTTGCATTGGCGAGGTAAGTCCCGAGAAAAAGAAACTGGTGGAAGTAACAAAAGAGTGTGTACAAAAAGGCCTTGAGCAGGTGAAACCATGGGGCTTTTTGGGCGACATGGGACAGGCGGTACACGACCATGCCTACGCTAATGGATATACGGTCGTTCGTGAAATCGGAGGACATGGTGTAGGCTTGGAATTCCATGAAGACCCTTGGGTTGGCTATAACAGTAAACGCGGCACACAGATGCTCTTAGTTCCCGGTATGATTTTTACAATTGAACCTATGGTAAACATGGGCGGCGTGGGAATTTATGTGGATGATGAGAATGACTGGGAAGTATATACGGATGACGGCAAGCCATCCGCACAGTGGGAAATCATGGTGCTGGTAACAGAGGACGGACACGAGGTATTGTGCTGGTAAACAAGGAGAAAGCATATGGCAGGAAAAACACAAATCGGAGATTGGTTATATTTTTGTCCGCAGGAAATAACGGTGCGTGAAATTTACAACGTATTTCCGGAATTGGAAGGAACAGAAATCTGGGAAGAAGCCGGTGTTTTAGAGATTCCGATGGGAGAAAAAAGTTCCTTTGATGTTGAGACAACGCAAATTCATCCAAAGGATGAAATTACCTTACAGTTTGCAAAAGAACAGGATGCAAAGAGCGTGTTTTTGGTAACCTTTTTACCGGAGGATTATGCACAGGCAGAGGTTTTGATGAAGAAAATCATTGCTGCATTAGGCGGTCTTTTCTGTGGCGATACCGAAGATTTGATGCCGCGGATAAAGGCATAGGAAAGGTGGACATGGCAGAATGAATTTGTCACCGGTTTTTTTGATGCAGTTTAAAAACAGCATAGAACGGATTCTTCATGTAAAGGGAAATTATAACGGCGGAGTTTTAGAAATGGCCGTGGTAATAGATGAGAACTTAGAGCGGGAGCAGCTGCAGGAAATTCTTCCACAGCTGCTTCGTACATTGAAGATGCATAGTGAAGTGTTTCGTAATGTTCGGCTGAATGTGGTGAACTGGAAGTCGGATGAAGATATTTCTGAAAAAGCAGTGCCTATGGCAGTAGCAGGGATGGCTTCTTATTACTCAGATTATGAGAAGCATAGCGCAGGGAAGAATTTTTTAAAACTGGTACAGTATCTGAAATTGTTTCAAGCACGTTCTAAAATTATCATTTTATTGACGGACGGCGGTTATATAGGAAGTATGGAGAATGCAAAGAGTGCGATGCAGCCGTTTTTAGATAAGAAAATGATGCAGATAATCGTTACTGACGAGCAGTTACAGGTGATATACCGGTAAAAGTATACATACAGAAATTTTAGAGGATTTGAAAATGGAAGGAAGAATTTCAGGACATACAGGATTAGTGGCGTTGATTGGTTCGCCGGTAGGACATTCCGGCTCACCGGCAATGCATAATTACAGCTTTCAAAGGTTGGGATTGGATTATGCCTATGTGGCATTTGACGTAAAGGTGGAAGAAACGAAAGCAGCCATTGAAGCCATGAGGACGCTTAAGATACGTGGCTATAATGTAACCATGCCTTGCAAGATGGAGGCTGCAAAATATGTGGATGCCCTTTCACCGGCAGCGCAGATTATCGGAGCTGTAAATACAATTGTAAATGATAATGGATTTTTGACAGGCTATATTACGGATGGAGAAGGTTTTGTCAATAATTTAAGAGACCATGGCGTGGATGTAAAGGACAAAAAAATCACCATCGCAGGCGGAGGCGGCGCAGCTACCGCAATTCAGGTACAGTGTGCCATTGACGGAGCAAGAGAGCTTTCTATTTTTAAGAGAAAGAGTGCAGATTTTGAGCGAACACTTGAAATGGCAGAAAAAATCAGGGGGAACGTACCGGATTGTATAGTGAATGTATTTGACACTGCAGATACTGCAAAAATGACAGAAGAAATCAAGGACAGCGATATTTTTATCAACGGAACCATCGTCGGCATGAAACCGATGGACGAGGAAAGTGTCGTAAAGGATACTTCTGCCTTTCATAAGGACTTGGTGGTTTGTGACGTGGTTTACAATCCGCTAGAGACAAAACTTTTGCGGGAAGCAAAAGAAGCAGGGTGCACCTGCATTGATGGCAAAGGAATGCTTTTGTGGCAGGGCGTGTCTGCATTTAAACTGTTTACAGGCGAGGATATGCCGGTAGAAGAAGTGAAGGAGCGATTTTTTCGCTAAAGGCAGCATGTCTCTTGCAGAAAACGTTTCGGGACGGAGATGAAAATGAAGCATATTTTTTTGATTGGATTTATGGGATGTGGAAAAAGTACAGTTGCAAGAACTTTGTCTACGCAGCTTGGAATACCACAGATTGAAATGGACGAGCAAATCGTAAAGGAGCAGGGTATGCCAATCACTGAGATTTTCGATAAATACGGTGAGGCGCATTTTCGTGACATTGAGACCGATTTGCTGAAACGTATCTGTGGTCAGAAAAGTGCAGTTGTTTCCTGTGGCGGAGGAGCCGTTTTACGGGAAGAAAATATCGCTATGATGAAGGCGGCAGGGCGTATTGTTCTTTTAACAGCAAAACCGGAAACCATTTTAGAACGCGTAAAATACAACAATGACAGACCGGTTTTAAACGGGCATATGAATGTGGAATATATATCTGAACTGATGGAAAAACGTCGGGCGTGCTATGGAGCAGCAGCGGATGTGGTAATAGCTACAGATGGTAAAAGTGTAGAACAGATTTGTCAGGAAATTGTGCAAGAATCATAACGATAAAATGAAACATACGATAGTAAAACTATGGACCCATGAGATAAATACATATCTTATGGGTCTTTTTAATAGAAAAACCGCAACAAACGTTCATAAACGGTCAAATACAGTCACAATGCACAAATGGAAGGTGCAAATATTGTGAATGATGATGATTGAAAATGACGCATTATGACGATATAATCAAAATACGATAAATGAATTTGAACGATTTTGAAAAATAAGAAAGGAGAATCACTATGATTTATACGGTTACCTTTAATCCATCGTTGGATTATATCGTATCTGTTCATGATTTCCAGATTGGGATGACAAACA